>WFVT01000105.1 GCA_015491485.1 Candidatus Zhuqueibacterota bacterium | reverse complement strand
AAAGACTCGAACTCCAGATGCAGCCGAGAATCTGCCGCCGCTCCTTTTCCGGAACCAGAAATCCGAAACCGTTCAGCGGATGCCGGACATCGCTGCGGTTGTAGAGCGAAAATACGATGGCGATCGGCGCGTACGGAATGGATTCTAACGCACGGCGAGCTTCCGGAGCAAAATCGGCAATCAGACCCGCTGCGGTATATGCGGGACAGGCGACCACGACCCGGCGGGCTTGCACGGTAAAATAATGGTGGCCGTCATACCGGCAATTCAATTCAAACTGCTGTTCTTTGGGCTGAATCCGCACGACTTCCATCAGCGGAAACACATTGTCCTTTAAATGGGCAGCCAGACGCTCGGGCAACGTTTCCATACCGCGGCGATAGGAAAACATGGCGGCACGGGATTTATCCGCCGTCGCCCCACCGCGGCGTTTTTCGCGCATTTTGGCAATAGCGCCCCGAATCAATCCGCCGTGCCGGCGCTCCAGTTCAAATACTTTTCGAAACGCGGCTTTCATATTCAATTCCGACGGATTGCCGGCATAGACTCCGGCCACAAACGGATTGATCACATAATCCAGAAATTCGCGGCCCAAACGCCGCTGAACAAACTCGGCAACGGATTCTGCATCGGCCTGTCTTTTGGGGGGCACCAGCAGCTCTCCGATGACGCGTAAACGGCCGCGCCGGCTCAGCAGATCACTGAACAGCAGTTCGTTGGGTTTCAAAGGAACGCGTCGCAAGCGGTGATCACGCAAAATAAAACGGTTGGCGGCGTCCGGATTGGCGACGACCATTTCCTCCTGTAAACCGACGTCCTGCATCAACGAGGCCAGTTTATCGGAGGTGGCCAGAGTGCTGTTGGGACCGTATTCAAAAATATAATCGGAGCCGCGTTCGGTCACAATCACCCCGCCGACTCTCGGCTGGCGTTCGAACACCACCACACCCAGGCCGGCCTGTTTCAAGAAAAAAGCGGTGCTCAGCCCGGAAATCCCGGCACCGATCACACACACATCCACATTTCGTTTGACTTTCATCGTCATCTCACCTGCTTTCACACCGTATCTTTGCCTGAATTCATTGGATTCATGGGCTTAAATCCCTCAAACGGTACGTGAAAACCGCATTTCTTTGGATTGACGCAAATATTTATCGAATGTCATGGCAATATTGCGAATAAACAAACGCCCCATGCGGGTCACCCGGATACCGTTGTCATCAAATTCCAGGAGACCGTCTTGAATAAATTCATCCAGTTCCGATAACTCGGTTCGGAAATAATCCCGCGATTGGATTTCAAATTGCTGATCAAGAACATCAAAGCGGAGCTCGAAATCACACATCAGACGCATAATCACCTCGCGGCGCAAATAATCGTCGCTGTCCAGAATCACCCCGCGCTCGGTGGCCGGGCGGTTTTGCCGCAGCGCCTCATAATACTTCCGAAAGTCTTTGGTGTTTTGCGCATACATGAACGGCGTTTGACTGATGCCGGAAATGCCGTGCGCCAGAATATCGCAATCTGCATGCGTGGAATAGCCCTGAAAATTGCGATACAGGGTCTTTTCCCGCAGCGCTACGGCAAGATCGTCGTCGGGCAGGGCAAAGTGATCCATTCCGATGAATACATACCCGGCTTCGGTCAGGCGTTCGATGGCCAGCTTCAAAATTTGCAATTTCTGCTCGGGCGCCGGCATGGTTTGCGGATCCATGACCCGCTGATGTTTTTTCATCCAGGGCACGTGCGCATAGTTGAAAAGCGCAATGCGATCGGGCCGGATATCGATCACGATCTCCAGGGTGCGCGCAAAGGTTTCCGGGGTCTGGAAAGGCAGGCCGTAAATAAAATCCAGATTTACGCTTTCAAAGCCCAGCGATCGCGCCAGATCGATGTAGTGGCGGGTCATGGCTTCCGGCTGAATGCGGTTCACCGCTTTCTGGGTCGGCTCATGAAAGTCCTGCACTCCCATGCTGATCCGGTTAAAGCCTCCCGCCCGAAACGCGCGCAGATGGTCTTCGGTAATGTCCCGCGGATCGATCTCCACGCCCATTTCCACGTCGCTGTCCACGGTGTAATAAGCATGGATGGCGTCACTGAGGCGTCGGATTTCATCCGGCGTCAAATAATTGGGCGTTCCGCCGCCCCAGTGAACTTGACGCACTTTCCGTCCATGCACCCGGGCGGATAGCAACGCCATTTCCCGGATCAAAAAATCCACATACTCGGCGATGCGGGCCCGGTTATGGGTGATGACCATCGTGCAGGCACAGAAATAACACAGGGTATTGCAGAAAGGGATGTGGAAATACAGTGACAGGTGGCGGTGACGATCGGCTGGATTGGAAATATGGTGCAAGAATTGCCGGGGGCCCACTTTCTCCGAAAACTGCGGGGCGGTTGGATAGCTGGTGTACCGCGGTCCCGGACGGTCATATTTCCGCAGCAAATGAATATCCACATCCCATTCGGTTTGGCCGTTGCTTCTCATCGCTACGCCACCTTTCCTATTACGCCGTTACCGGCTCGGTGATATGATATTTCGCACTCTGCTCATGGACAAAATCCACCAGCGCTTTCACATGATCCACCGGTGCATCGGGAAGGATGCCGTGTCCCAGATTGAAAACATGCCCGGTAGCAAAACCGTAGCTTTTCAGTACCTGCTCGACTTCCCGCTGAAGCACATCGCGTGAAGCATACAGTGCGATCGGATCGAGATTGCCCTGCAGCGCCACGCGTCCGCCGGTGACCTCTTTCGCCCATTGTAAATCGGTTTGCCAATCGATACTCAACGCATCCGCGCCGGTGCGGGACAATTCGACCAGGGCATGGGCGGCTCCGCGGGCAAATAGAATCACCGGCACATCCAAATCTTGAAGCGCCGCCACGATCCGGCGTAAATAAGGCAAGGAAAACGCACGGAACTGTTCCGGCGTCAGATAGCCCGCCCAGCTATCGAAAATCTGCAATGCCTGCGCGCCGGCTTCCACCTGGCGCCGGAGATAAGCGACGATCGCTTCGGTCAGTCCCTGCAACAGGCGATGCATGGTTACCGGCGAAGTGTAGAGAAAAGCTCGCGCATGCCGGAATTCTTTGCTCCCCTGCCCTTCAATCATGTACGCCGCAAGCGTCCAGGGCGCGCCGGCGAATCCGATCAGTGGCACCCGCCCTCCCAATTCGCTGCGAATGATACTGACCGCCTCATACACCGGCTGCAACAGATCCGCCGCTTCCGCAAAAGGCAAATCATCCACTTGCTCGGGCCGGCGAATCGGACGGGCAAATACCGGTCCCCTGCCCTCCACAAATTCCAGCCGCATGCCCAGGGCTTCCGGGATTACCAGAATATCGGAAAACAAGATGGCGGCATCCACGCCAAGCTGATTGACCGGTTGCAAAGTCACTTCCGCCGCCAGCTCCGGCGTATAAACCATTTCATGAAAACTGTATTGTTCACGTATCTTTCTGTAAGACGGCAGATAACGTCCTGCCTGCCGCATGATCCAGATCGGCGTAAAGCCGGTGGGCTGTCGTCGCAGAGCTTGAATCAGCGCCGGTTGCATTCATCCATCTCCTGTCGGTTGATCCACTTCCGAAAAAATCTCTTCCATCAGCGAAAGCATTTGCGGCAAACCGGGGCGTGCCGCCGTAAAAATATGTTTCAATCCGGATTCCGCCAGCGCCGCCGACGTGGTGCTGCCGATGCTAAAAACCGGTAACGTCTTGATTCGTTGGCGAATATCAAAAGGGCAGCGCACCATAAACGCATGCACCGCCGAAGGACTAAAAAAAGTGACCGCATCGATGCGCCGCTGAAACGCTCGTTCAATTGCATCTTCAGTGACGATTGGCACCGTCTCGTAAATATCCTGCCGCATCACATCCACGCCGAATTTGTTAAATTCCTTCTCCAGCACGTCGTGCGCTTGCCGACTGGTAGGATAAAACACCCGGTAGGGCAGTTCCTGACTCTCCATAAACAGGCGAACAAAATCGCGCGAATCCAGGGCATCGGCGGCAAAATGAACCGGAATCCCCAGACGTTCAGCGGTCTGGCGGGTTTTCTGGCCAATGGTCGCCACACGCAACTCCGGCGGCAGCGAGAGATCGGCCTGCTGTATGAATTGATGGCAGAACCGGGCTCCGTTGGCGCTGGTGAGAATGAGCCAATCGGCTCGATGCAATTGCTTCCGGAACTGTTGCACGGACGGTTTATCGTGCTTTGCCCGGAATGCGATGCAAGGCAGTAAAATGGCGTCCCCGCCGCGTTCTTCGATGCTTTGTTTCAGTTCATGGCCCTGAGCTTTTGCCCGGGTCACCAAAATGGCTTTTCCCTGAAACGGGCGTTTGCGTGACATGGCTCAACTCGCGATCTGAATAATATCAAGCGCACCCTGCGCCATCAAATCGTCGGCGGTATGCTGTCCCAGCATTTCCGCCTGATCGGATGGAGCATAGCCTTCGGCAAAAAGTACGGGCGCGCCATCCGGATGGATGACGCGCGCCTTCAGGTGAACGTTACCTCCCACGACCTCCGCATAAGTCGCCAGGGGGATGGCACATCCCCCGCCCAGAGCGGACAATACCTTACGCTCGGCCAGCACAGCACTTGCCGTCGGCTCATGATTCAACACCCGCGCATACCGCAGGGCCCGTTTGTTCTCCCGATGCACCTCGAGGGCCAGGGCGCCCTGTCCCGGCGCGGGCAACATGTCCGACAGCGGGAGGAACACCATCCTGCTGTTCAGCATGTCCAATCGCACCAGGCCGGCAGCCGCCAATAAGGTGGCTGCATATTCTCCGGAATCCACTTTGCGCATGCGGGTATCCACGTTACCGCGGATGTCGCAAATTTGCAGATCCGGGCGCAAGCGTTTAAGCTGTGCTGACCGGCGTAAGCTACTGGTTCCCACCCGGGCACCGGGCGGCAAATCTTGCAGAGCCACATGATGAGGCGAATACAGCACATCGCGCACATCGGCGCGCCGCGGAACCGCGGCAATCATCAGGTCTTCCGGCTGTTCCGTCGGCAAATCTTTCAGACTGTGAACGGCGATATCGATCTCTCCGTTTAGTAGCGCCTTTTCAATTTCTTTGACGAACAGCCCTTTGCCTTCGATTTTGGCCAGCGGTTGATCCAGAATGCGGTCGCCCAGAGTTTTAATGATTTTCAGTTCGCACTTCAGCCCCGGGAATAATGTTTCCAGCTCCGTCATCACCAGGCGGGTCTGCGCCAGCGCCAGCTTGCTGCCTCGAGAGCCGAAAATCAGGGTATCATCGCGGTTCAAGGTTCACCTTCTCCACAGATTGAACAGGGTTGCGCGTCTTCAAATTGATCATCTCTTCGACAAAGCGCAAATAGGCCGGCAACTGATCTTGATCCACATGCTCGCGCAAAATCACCGTCGGCCGGTGCAAAATTTTCTGCGTGATGCTATGAGCCAGTTTCTCGATTTTCTTGAGATCCTGTTGCGGCAGATGCGAGAGGCTCCGTAAAGTGCGATCCAGCTCGCCGCGGGCAATTTCGCCGAAATAAGCATGCAACCGGTGAATCGTTTTGGAAAGCTCACGCTGTTTTTGCTGAATTCGAAATTGCAGAAGTTCGTCTTCGATGATTTCCTGCGCTCGTTGAATTTCCGAATCCGCTGCCAATTCGCGCCGCCATTGCGAGTGATAGAGCGTATCAAAATCGATAAACCGCACCCCTTCCAGTTCCGCCACAGCCGGATCCACATCCCGTGGCATGGCGATATCGATCACAAACAGCGGCTTTGTCCGCCCGGCCATGCATTCCGCCAATTGCTGTTTGGAGATCAGCAGCCGGTGGGTTCCATAAGCCGAAAACAGCACATCCACCTCACCCAGCAGGCGGGGCAGGTCGCGAAAATGGAGCACCGGCTTTCCGAATTGCCGGGCAAGATCCGCCCGCTGTTCCGGATGCTGACTGACAAAGGCGAAATCGAAACCGGGCTGCGACCGCAGATAATCCGCTGCCGCCCGCGCCATTTTTCCGGTGCCCACAATCAGCACCTGCGGGTGCGGCACGGATTCCAGCTCCGGCAGTATCTGTTTCAGCGCCATTTTGCTCAGCGAGAAACGCCCGCCGCCGATCCGGATTTCATTGCGGACGCGTTTCCCCACCCGAATTGCGGTTTCAAAAAGCGGCGCCAACCTGCGCCCCACCAGCTTCTTTTCCCGGGCGGCTAAATAGGCCTGCCGAATTTGTCCCTGGATTTGGTTTTCTCCCAAAGCGATGGATTTCAAACCGGCAATGGATTGAAAAAGATGTCGCACGGCTTCCTGCCCTTCGTATTCGCGGGCTTGCCGCCGTAACCCGTCCACCGGCACTTCCAATCGGTCAGACAGATGCTGGTAAATTTGAAGGGAACACCATTCGTGGGCATCGGACTCAAAGTAAAATTCGAGGCGATTGCAGGTACAAACGGGGACCATTTCCAGGGATTCATCCGCTTGCTTCAACTGTTCAGCCAGCGCCAATCCCTGATCCATTCCAATAGCGAGGCGTTCGAGCATATCCATCGGCGTGTCAAACACATGAAACGAAATCACCTTAACATTCATCAACCTACCCTTCTCTTAAACGTATCCACATTTTTCTTTAATCTCGACCCGCCCACATGTGTTTTCTGGTTTCTCAAATTGTTTGGATTTTCTGCTGAATTTGTTTATTTTTCAAATTCTTGCATCTTGTGAATTGTGCCCTCTACGAACCGGAGCTTCTGTTTTTGTCCTGATTTATGCGCAAGGATTATACCACAAATTCAGAACACCCGGAATCGACCATAGGCTCACCGTTCAACTCATTAATTTTATTTATATTAGGTCATGACTATATGATAACTGAAAATTTGAAACGCTCTTTAGACTTCAACTGAATACTGTTAAAAATGAAAAGCACCTTTTCAAAATGAAAAGGTACCTCAATATTGAGTTTCACCTCCGAAACGGCTTTTGAACAGCTTCAGGGGGTTCGGTCTCTACATAAAAATATGCATCGATCTCCGGCATGGCAGCGTCTAATCAATTGACAGCCCCTTGGACCTGTCCGTTACCGGGAAGGCGGCAATCGCGTACCGCCTGCCGCACAACGGCATTGGCACGGCCGTCTGAAATTGTATGGTTTGGAACATCTGTTGGAGACGAAATCGTCACCCGGTGCGGATTCGGTCTGGACTTGTTGTTCTACCACTTTTGTGGAAGAGTTTTTGACTTTTTGTTGTTATGAAAACGATACATTCATGTTTCTAATTTCAGTCCAGTGTTTTTTAATCATGACGTTTTCCGGAACCAAATTGAGGGAAATGATGAACCGTCTTAAAACAACCGGATTATTCTCGATGTTCGTCCTTTGGGCTTTGATGGTGACCTCGCTGCAAGCGCAATGGGGCGATGCAGACAAACTCGTAACCATCAAAACGCAAAGCGAATACAGCGCCGTTCGTCCCGGGCAGGAAGTGACGCTCACCCTGATGCTTGCGGTTGAAGAAGGCTGGCATATCAACGCCAATAAACCGCTCGAAGAGTTCCTCATTCCGACAGAAGTCCGCATCGAGCCGTCCAAACAATTCAACGTGAAATCGATCCGTTACCCCAAAGCCAAACTGGCGAAATTCGCATTTTCGGAGTCCGAACTCGCCGTTTATGACGGGGAAGTCGCTGTTGAAATCACGCTGGTGGTTTCGCCGGAAGCCCGCGGCGAAACCGTTACGGTGAACGGCACCTTGCAATACCAGGCATGTAACGACAACAGTTGTTTACCTCCGGTCAGCAAAGCCTTTTCGCATACTTTCGAACTGACCGGCGCCGCGCCCCGGGCGGAGGAGCCATCCGGCGTTTTATCGCCGCAAGCCGACATCAATCTTGGCTCCGGGCTCACGTCCGCCTCCGTCCCGGCGGGTGATGATGAAGAGATCGTCCGGGCACGGCTGCTGTTCTCACTGGATAAAGCCTACCCGGGGAGTGAACTGAAAGCAGCCATTGAACTCACAATTAAGCCCGGCTGGCACATCAACGCCGATAAACCGCTGGATGAATTCTTAATTCCGACCGAGGTCCGTTTCGATGATACGGACGGGGTGACCG
>WFVT01000104.1 GCA_015491485.1 Candidatus Zhuqueibacterota bacterium | reverse complement strand
TCCCACCGCAGTCACAAGCTGGAAGCTTGTGCTACAATTCATCCGCGTTCCATCCACGTGAATCCGTGGCTAATTCAAATAAAACGATTCAGCCACGGATGGATACGGATCAAACGCGGATGTTTGAAAAGCGAACACGGATCATACGGATGACGCCGATGACCACGGATATGAACGGTTAAAAAAACAACCATCTCGAAGGACACCGATGTCGTTGGCCACCAAACAATTGAAGAGAAAAAACCTCTGCGTCCTCGGCGAGCTCGGCGGTTTGCCCCGGATGCTGATCCCCTACCAAGCACCATCCATGTTCCATCTGCAGGAATTTGTGGCACGTTGACAAATCAGGACCTTCCCACCGCAGTCACAAGCTGGAAGCTTGTACTACAATTCATCCGTGTTCCATCCGCGTGAATCTGTGGCTGATTCAAATCAACATAATTCGGCCACAAAATTGCCCCTAAATTTTACCCCAAGCATGCGGCAACGCATCACCCTTTCATCCCGGAAAGCGCGATGCCACGCACGAAATAACGCTGGGCAAAGAAGAACAGCACCACCAGCGGCAGCACGGCTGCGGTGGCCGCGGCCATTTGCAACGGCCAGTTGTCCGAATAAATGGTATGAAACGAGGCGATGCCGACCTCCATGGTGCGCATGTACAGCGAGCGCGTGGCGATGAGCGGCCACAAAAACGATTGCCAGCTCCCCACGAAAGCAAACACACCAAGCGTGGCCAGTGCCGGTTTGGAAAGCGGCAGCACGATACGCCAGTAAATGGCCCACTCGCTGGCGCCGTCGATGCGGGCGGCGTCTTCGAGATCGCGCGGCAGGCCGAGGAAAAATTGGCGCATCAGGAAAATCCCCCACACCGATACCATTTCCGGAATGATCAGCGCCCAGAAGGTATCGATCCAGCCGAAAAAGTTGACCATCAGAAACCGGGGAATCAGCAGCACGATGACCGGCACCATCAGAAACGACAGGAATGCCAGAAACAGGGCGTTACGAAACGGAAACCGGATGCGGGCAAACGCATAGCCGGCCATGGAGCAAAACAGCAACTGCCCGGCCGTGATGCCCAGCGACATGATCAGCGAATTCAAGAAAAACCGGGCAAACGGCAGCGCGGTCAATGCCTCACGCCAGTTCTGCCACAGCCAGCGCTCGGGAAACAACCGCGGCGGAAACTGAAACACTTCCAGCTCGTCCATGAAGCTGGTGAGCACCATCCACAAAAACGGCGCCAGCATGGTGAACGCGGCCAGCAGCAACAGGGCCACGCCGATCAGTGCAATGAACCGCTCCGGCCACCGCCGTGAAAATGTCCGCTGTATCCGCTTCACCACACCTCCCTCCGGCGCATGAAATGGAACTGCAGGAGCGTGAGCGCCATGATGATAAAAAACAGCACGAAACTCATGGCGCTGGCATAGCCCATGCGCAGAAAATCCCAGGCATTCTTATAAATGTGATACACCACCACATCGGTGGATTTCAGCGGGCCGCCTTCGGTCATGACATAAATTTGCGTGAACACCTGAAAACTGCCGATCAGGCTGGTGACGAGAATGAAAAACGTGGTCGGTTTCAGCAGGGGAAACGTGATGCGCCAGAAAAGCTGCCAGCGGTTGGCGCCATCGATTTTGGCGGCCTCATACAGATACTCGGGAATGTTTTGCAGTCCGGCCAGATAGATCACCATCTGATATCCCGCCTGCAGCCAGATGGCCATGAGCATCAGCGACAGCAGCGCTGTTTTGGGACTGTTGAGCCATGAATACGGACCGAGCTGCATCTTAGACAGCACGTAATTGAGCAGCCCGAATTCCGGGTTGTAAATCCACTGCCATACGATGGCGATGGCCACAAAACTGGTGATGCTGGGCAGATAAAACAGCGTGCGGAACAGGCCCAGCCCGGGCAGGTTCTTTCGGTTCATAATCAGCGCCAGCATCAGCGAAACGGCCATGCCCACCGGCACATGCAACACGTACAGGCTGGTGTTCTTCAGGCTGTTCCAGAAATCCCGGCTCGCAAACACCTCACGGTAGTTGTCCAGCCCGATAAACGGCTTTTCCGGACTGAGAATGCTCCAGATGTGAAAGCTGATGTAAAACGCAAATGCAATGGGGATGAACGAGAAAATCAGCAGATGCAAAAACGAAGGCAGAATGAAGCCCAGTCCCGTGAGGGCGGTTTTGAGATGCACCGGCCTTGAGAGATTGCGAACGATGGCCAGTGTGGCGAAAAAGAGGAGGCCCGCCAGCAACCACAGACTCCAGAACACAATGGCTTCCACGGTGAATAAATGCGACAGTTCGGCACGCAGCTCCGGTGCGAGACGGATGGGCACGGCATAGTCACGAGCCGCGGCCAGCAACTCGCCATGGGCCTGCCTGGCAGCATGCGCCAGATCGCGCGCCGCCTGCCATTCGAAGGCCGCCCATGTCAACCAGACGATCAGTGCGAGAAGGCTCCACGGCCATACCGGTCGATGCAGCGCACGTGCCGTGGCTTTTGATGCTATCGCCAGATGCGTCATCTCCCGGCGCAGCAGCGCCAGACTCAACGCCAGCAGCCAGGACAGCGCCACAAGGGGCGGCAGCCACGCCGGCCAGGGCGCGGTTTTCGGAGCGTGCAGGGTTCGCTGCCAGACCACCGCGGCGGCGTTCACGTCCCAGAACTCGAAATCTTTGATGGGCACGGCAGCCACGGTCCGGCGTGCGCCCTGCAAAGCAAGCTCGCCGGTCCAGATATCCTCTTGCTCAAACACCTGCTGCCAGAGCGATGGGGGCAACGCTCCCGGCGTTCTGCGTTTGCCTTCCGGCCACAGGAGCGACACTTCGATTTCAGAAAGAGCGTCCGGCAGCGTGCTGGCCAGAACGCTGCCACGGCAGGAAAATGAGCTGCAGGCGGTCGGCGGCGACTTTTGCGCCGATACGCCAGTAGGCCCGGTCATCGATACGCACCACTTCCGTGGGACGCCGACTTTTCAGCGCGGCCTGCAGAAAAGGCCGTTCGGCCGGCGGCCGGGATGCGATCTCCCGCGCCGACAGGTCCTTCGTAAAGCCGCCGAAGCGCTGCTGCCAGGCCTGCAGCGAATCCAGCGGCATGCGCGACAGGGAATCGCGCTGCACGGCCAGCACACGGGAGAGGAAATCGGCGCGCGTGCGGAGCTGGTGGAAAATCAGGGATTGGGAACGGTGATGATGTTGCCACTGAAAGGCCGCAAACAACAGCGGATAACCGGCGAGCAAAAACAGGACGATTTTGCGGCTGAACCGTTGCATGAATCCGACGGGATGGATTTATCGCTCGAACAGTCCGACGACTTCGATATGGGCCGTGTGCGGAAACATGTCCACCGGCTGCACTTTCAGCAGCCGGTAGCCGCCGTCGCAAAACAGCCGCGCATCGCGGGCGAAGGTGGACGGATTGCAGGATACGTACACGATGCGCGGCGGAGCCTCGCGCACGATCTCCTGCACCACTCTGGGATGAATGCCGGCGCGCGGCGGATCCAGCACTACCACATCGGGGCGACCGTGCTGCTCAAACAAGGAGGCTGCTCCGGCCACGTGTTCTTTGAGATCACCGACCACGAACGTGCAGTTCGCAACGCTGTTCAGCTCGGCGTTGGTTTCCGCATCCTGCACCGCTTCCGGAACGATCTCCACGCCGATGACCCGTCCGGCTTTCGGACTCATGAAAATGCCGATGGTACCGGCGCCGCAGTACAAATCGTACAGCGTTTCGCTGCCGGTGAGCTGCGCAAAGTCCAGGGCGGTCTGATACAGCACCTCCGCCCCCTCGGTGTTGGTCTGGAAAAATGACTCGGGCGAAATGCGGAACCGAAATGCGCCGATGCGCTCATGAATGTACCCGGGCCCATGCAGCACCTCGCTCTCGTCGCCCGTGGCCACCTGCGCTTTGGAGCGGTTGATGGTGTGCACCACGGTGGTGATTTCCGGCATGGCTTCGATCAGCTCAGCGGTCAACCGCTGCACGGCCTCCCGGCCCTCATCGCCGCCATCCGCGGTAATGATGTTCACCAGCCGCTCGCCGGTGCGTTTGCCCTCGCGGATCACCAGAAAGCGCCAAAAGCCGGTATGATCACGGGTGGTGTACGCGGGCAGCCCGGAGTCTGCGGCCCAACCTGCCACGAAGTTTCGGATGGCATCGCTTTCTTTGCTCTGCAGCAGGCAGGACTTCAGCGCCAAAGTTTTATCGAACCGGCCGCGCACGTGCAGGCCAAGCGCAAAATGCCGGTGCTCGAACGTTTGTCCGGATTCCACCTCTCTTCGGGTGAGCCAGCGGTGCGGACTGAACGTGAATTCCATCTTGTTGCGGTAGAAAAACGGCTTCGGCGAGGGCAGCGCCGGAAGCACCGGCACATCGGCAAAGCCACCGATGTGCTGCAGCACTTCCTGCACCTGTCGGGTTTTGATTTCAATTTGCCTGTCGTATTTCAGATGCTGCAGCGCGCAGCCGCCGCAGTCGCCGAAATACACGCACTCCGGTTCCTGGTAATCCGGACTTTGCCGCAGCACATCCAGAATGCGGGCATAGGCGTGGGATTTTTTCTTGCGGGTGATTTTGGCGCGCACCCGCTGACCCGGCAGGGCGCCCTGGACGAACACCACCATGCCGTTCACCCGGCCGACGCCGTCTGCTCCAAAAGCCAGGCTTTCAATTTCCAGTTCGACCTCAGCGCCCTTTTTCAAGCCAGCCATGATGCTCACACATCCATTAAGATGAGCTCGTCCTGAACCGGCGTGTACACCTCGGGCCCGTTTTCGCCGAAGTACACGTCGATTTCCGTGCGCACGCCAAATTCGGGAAGGTAAATGCCCGGTTCGATGGAAAACAGCAAGCCGGGCATCAGTTCGCGCAGGTCGCGCGTCTCAAAGCTGTCGATATTGACCGCCTTGCCGTGATCGTTTTGATCGATGCTGTGACCGGTGCGGTGAAAGAAGTATTCGCCATAGCCTCTGTCGCTGATGTACTTGCGCACCACCTCATCCACTTCATAGCCACGAATGGTCAGCCCTTTCTGATGCCGCTCGCGCATGAAATCCACGGCCAGGTTGCGGGCATCGCGGGCGATGGTCCAGATTTCCACATATTTTTCCGGCGGTTCAGTGCCGGCGAATCCCACGAGAGTAATATCCGCATAAATGCCATTCTCATGCGTCTCCCGTCCCCACAGATCGATCAAAATGCAATCGCCTTTTTTAATTTCATTGAACTGTTCCCGAGAAGGGGCGTAGTGAGGATCGCTGGCGAACTCATTCACAGCCACGATGGCATCGGCCATGGCGGTCATATGGTTATCATGAATATGCTGCATAATCAACTGCTGAACTTCATATTCGGTGACTGTTTTGCCGTCGCGCAAGCGATGTTCGATATATTGAAACGCCTTTTGCTGGGCTTCGTCCAGTACTCTCGCGGCACGGCGGTGGGACTCGAGCTGATCCTGATTGAGCCGGCAGGTAAAGTATTGAACCAGATTCGCCGAAGAAACGATTTCATCCACAAATTCGCGAACGACCTCAAAGGTGCCGGCGTCCACAAAGGAGTTGGTTGGGATGGCGTTTTGCGGCGAATATTCCATTGCTATACGGCTCGCCCCTTGCAAAATTGACCTGAGAGCAGCATGCAATTCCTGCCAGCCGGAGTACAGCATTCGGCGTCCAGGGACTTGGGGGAAATTCGCCCGTTCGATCCGGTGAACCAAAGCAACAGGCTCTCCCTCGGCAGGAATAAAGTAAAACCAGCGCCGGGTCAATAAATGCCCGGTTAATACGAACACCTCCTGTGCGATTTTGTTTAATCCAAAAAAGTCGTAAATCAGCCAGCCATCGACTCCGGATTTTTGCAGATAGTCTTGAACGGCTCCGATATCCAATTTCACCTGCGTCTCCATTGTACCTCCGTTCCGAAAATTTCGATTTCAACCAATAGCATCTTCCTGAATTGCTTCTTCATCAACCCGGACAGGTGAACCTGCCGGTCGCGATCCCCAATCGAACCCCACGGAGCTGACACAATGAATTCCGATCGTTCCAGTTTGAATTTAAAATCATTGGATACCCCCTGTACGCCGAGGAGAGCCCCCAGTTTCCCCAAACACGCAGATCATCCCATCTATCCCCCATCCGGCGTATCTGCGTCCTCTTTTTGCCGGCTCAAAGTGAAAACCCGGAAGGGCGATTTTGATTTAATCGTTCGATGATGCCCATCCGGACGACATCGGCGTTACTGAAACCTGCAAATGCGCATCCATGCCCCAAATCACAGCCGACGGCACATGCTCCCCTGATCATGGTCCGGGAGTCTCTGCTGAAATCACTTCAATCCACCAATACCGGAAATGTCGGCTTCTCCCAGCCCGGTGGAGTCAACCAGGAATAGCGTCTAAACGTCCGTATCCCCATCAACCACCCGGTCATTCAGGGAAGGACAGTGCGGTTGTTTCACCCGATAAACAGGCATGGGACGGATTGCATAGGCCGGCATGCAGCCAACAATTTGTTAAGCAATTTTAATCTATAATGCGATAGGCATAAAAACAACAGAAAAAAGCCGAGTTCCGATCAGGCGGATGAAAATCAATGGTTGATTGCTAAAAAAACAGACGATTGTTGATCAGATTTGTTGCAGCCGCAAGAGAAAGTTACTGCTTGAGTAACCGCCTGGCACCTGCGTAATATTTTTTCCAATACTTGCCACTCAAGTGAGATATCACCACGCCTTTGCGAATCATCGAGTGAATAAAATATCCGTTGTTAAGGTAAATGCCGACGTGTCCGATGCGGCGATAGCGCTTGTCATAAAAGAAGACCAGATCACCGGCCGTCAACCTGGATTTTGAGACCGGGCGGGCGAATTTGAGTCTGTACTGCAAAGCGGCTTTATGAGGCAGGCTGATATCAAAAGCGCGTTCATATACCACTTTCACCAGACCGGAACAATCGACTCCGGTCGTATCTTCTCCCCCATATTTATAAGGCGTGTTCAAAAACGGAATCAGCTCATTCGCCAGTTTCCATACTTCCGTGGATACGGCGGTCATCTCGGTCACTTCGAGTGACGCTTCGGAATAACTGGCGTCTTCCGCCGATACGCCCTCATCGCCGAATTCACCGATATCTCTCCGGTCCACACCGTTTTCACCGCCCAACCGACCATTGCGATGCACGGCGGAACTATCCGCTTCACGGTCTTTGGAATTTTTATGGGGATAGGGTTTATAGATCGGACGGGGGGTTAAAACACATCCCAACAACGGCAAAAACAGAAAGATAACGATGATGCAATAGCCCGGATGTTTGTACCTCATAGACCTTCCTGGAAATTGTGCGTCCCTGCAATAGAAAAACACGATTTACAATAAAAATCGGTATATTTCAATTTGTCCTTAGTTCCTGATTCACCGGCTCAAGATGACTTGCCACGGGGACGGGATTCAGGGGATTTCCTTGCGGCAACACATGAACCGTCGGGGAATAAGCCATATCGTGCATGGCCAGATCAAGAGCTTCATCAAGTGAGCCTGCCGCTTCCATGCCCATTTTTTGAACGGCTTCCGGCTGGAGCGATGAGATCAGTAAAACACGGTACCGCCGGGTCAGTTCCCGGGAGACCGAAACGATGATATCTTCCGGGGTGGCAAACAGATGGAGCCGCACCTCACCGTCGGTTTTGCCCTGTCCTGAAAACGGTTGGTGTGCCATTTCCAGTCCCGTTCCGTCGCGGCATTCCGCCGCCAGAATGATGGTGCCGCCCGGACGAGTGGTTTTAGCCGCCTGGCACAAGCTGCGAAACGCCATGCGATATGTCGCATCATGAAAGGCGCCGCCGGCACTCACCAGAGTCAGGTCGGCATGCTGCAGTACCGGAACTTTATACAGACATTCAATCATTTTGCTGCCGGCGATGTACGCCTGAATGGGATGACCGGCAGGTGCGGCGATGATTTGCCCTTTGGCGTTGGCAATGGGATAGATTCCAAAAGTCGCCGGCAGGCATTTGTAGGCTTCCCGGAAATTTTTCCGGAGCAGGGTATGAGTCTCCTCGTTTTCATCCAGCAGGAGATCAAAGCGGCGTTTTTGAGGATGATAGGCCAGAGCACATATTCGGGCTAAGGTCTCATAGCCCGCACAGCCGGGAACGATCATGCGCGGTCCGCCGTCGAAGTCCGGCAATAAACCATATTCAACCTGACCGAGCAGCACGACATGTTCAACGTCCAGCAAAAGGCGGTTTAAAAACACCGGAATGCCACGACGGGTTTCGCCCACATATTCCAATGCTTTGGCATCATGCAAATGATGCACAAAGACGGCGTAGCGTTCCTGCAATTTGACCACCGGCTCGGCTTGCATCCATCCGCTGCCGACTCCCGGATGGTAGCTGATCAGCATTTTTATTTCTTCGGCCGACACGCCCTGTTCATGCAACGTTTTCAGGAGCAGCGGCAATAGCTCCCATGCCAGTTCGCCCGGACGATACGGCGGCAAAACCACGGCCAGGTTCCGTGCACGTTGGAACACCCGCTCAAATGGATAAGTCCCGATCGGCTTGCGCAGGCTGTGCGCCAGCATCGCTTCCAGAGTCTGGAGGGTTGCAATCCGGCGGGGTTGCAGTTCCCGCACCGACTTGATGTGGTCGAGCCGGGTTTTGAGTGTCTCCGAGCCGTATTTTAATTCGATTTCCATCTCAATTCATACCCATTGGTTTTGCAGCTCCAAAATATAACAAAACTGGAAAAATGTCAATGCTTTTCCATGAGCAATTTCAGCCGTTTACGAATGGTACATTGTTTCACACGGGAACATTGCCCAGAACACCGTGCTATAATTCCTCCGTTTTCAGCTCCGTTTCAACGTATTAATTTTACAGAAGTTACAATGGAACAGATTCTCATTTCTTTCTTTGGTACAATTTTCGCAAGCGCATCTGACGTTCCCGTTCTGATTCAATGCTCTTTAAGATCAGGCCGCAGGAGTCATAAAACAGCCGTTCCAGGATGGACTGCCAGGGCATCTCGAACCTTTCACTATGGAGGGTCAACGTGAAAAAAATCCTGTTCCTCGGTCGCGAAGAAGACGAAGCTGCCCTTTGCGAACTGATTCGCGGGCATCAAGAACTGCAGCTCAACACGGTTAAAAATGCACGGAAGCTGGCAAGAGTTTTGAAGGAGGATACGCCGGATTTTGTCATGTTCGCCGGGCAGATTCAATTGAATCAGGACGGGAGCATTTCCATTTTACTGTAATTCGACATCTCCATTCCACCCCATTGACCCAAATGCATGGACACCTACCCCAGGTAAAGGGATATGGACCTTTCCATATCCCTTTTTTATTTTCGTTTTCCCGCCACCTATGTTTCCCATAAAAAGGTTTCTCCATTAGCACCGACAGCCCGTCCTCCGCTTCATTCGTGGCTCAATTGTTTTGGAACTCAGAACTTTTGCCCATCGTGGCGGATGATAAAAGAAAAAATCCTCTTTTTTAGTTGCTGAATAGTTTCCTTTTTGTTATACTATGGCCTGATTTTTATTGCACTTATGCATTTACCTCAATTTTTATCCAGTTGTCACATCACCGGCGCTGTTTTCGGATACGCTTGCTTATCAGGCGGATCATCTATCACCGAAAACATGCTAATGGTTCGCATGCTCAAGCATCGCCATGTCATCGAAGCGCTGCAGATGCATAGAAAAGTGACGGCGGGATAATCATAACAGCGTGCAGGAGCATCCTTTGCTGTAACCACTAAATTCGGCAAAAGCGTTTGGAAAAGAAATCCCAACAGGAGATATGCTGTCTTCAAACACAACCGTGCGTCATTGTCCTAAACTCGTCATTGCACAAATTGTCGTCCTTGGGGCATTGATCGGGCTTTTTCCCAACGAGGGATTTTCACAGCGCACCTTTGTCCCCTTGCGCCATCAGGTCTATCCCCTTTTAACCAAAGGGGAAACTTTGGGGATGTTTGCCGGCTATGCCTTGCGAACGCTTCCTCTGGACCGGACCACGGTTCTGGCGCTTCTGAAACAAATGCAGGCTCAGCAATCCCGCCTGTCCGAAGCGGATCGCCGGCTGTTGCGTCAGATGATAGGTGAATTCACCGATCCTGAACCGGATCAGGATGCGCCGCCCGACGCTGAGATTCACTTTTTCCGCTACCGAGAGGGCCGGCAACAGCTTTTTCTGGATCTGATGCTGCGGCAGAGTTTCCGCTTCAGCCGCAATCGGCTGGAAATCGCCCGTGAAAATCTGAGTGAAACCGATTTCCGCGTTGCCGTGCGAGGCAATCTCACCGACAACATCTTTTTTGGCGCCGAAGCCACCAATATCCTCATCATGGGCAGTGAAAATATCGAAGAGCGTTTCGATCCCGCCCTGGGCCGCATTCAGGTCACGGTGGGCCAGAGTATTTTTACGGATCAGGCTATCGGGTATTTTGCCTACCAGCGGGGCAGATTTACCACCGTCCTGGGACGGCAAAAAATCAGTTGGGGCGCAGGACTCGGTGATCGGCTTGGACTTTCCGCGGGCAACGAGCCCATGGACATGATACGGCTTCAATTCGATTTTTCCCGTTTTCGATATGCCAGCTTTCATGCCAACTTGCAAGGGCTCGGTTCCCCCCGATACCTCGCCGGTCACCGCATCGACTGGTTTGTGCATCCCCGGTTACAAATCGGTGCGTATGAAACGGTGGTCTATGGCGGCCGAGGCATGGAGTTGGCATACCTCAACCCCCTGCTGCCGTTTCATATCATGGAACATCAGCTTGGTGATCGCGACAATAACATGGTGGGCCTCGACCTGACCGCCTTTCCTGCGTCCGGTTGGCGTATTGCCCTGGAAATTTTTGTGGATGATTTTTCCCTCGACTATCCTCTCGGGACGTACTGGGGCAATAAACTGGCATACTACCTGGGGATACACTGGGCCGGGGCGTTCGGCGCGCCATCATTGGAGCTGTTCACGGATTATACCCGGGTGGATCCATTCGTTTATACGCATTACGATACGATCAATATTTACGCTCATTATGGACGCAGCATCGGTTCCCAACTCGGTCCCAATGCTGATCGCTGGCAGGCTTATTTGGCCTGGCAGCCGCACCGGGATGTCCGCTGGCAAGGGGGATATGCCTTTATTCGGCAGGGACGCGGCGATATTATGACGCCGCATCGGCCGGAGGACGGCATTTATAAAGGATTTTTGCGCGGTGTCATCGAACAACAGCACCGTTTCTGGCAATCGCTGCGCGTTCAAATCAAACGCGACATTTTTCTAAAATTTGATGTCTTACTAAAGTACCGCCGCAACGCGGAACGCCAGGCCGGCCGCAACCGGTTGGAGAAATACGGACATTTTATGTTGGAAATCAATTACTGAGGAACGCCGCCGTGCCGCACCAAACCGACGACTCGTCTCTGCCCTGGGTTCACTTTTGGCTGTTTGGTCCCGAATTTGGCTGTGTGAAACGCGAGCTGACGGTTGTGCGCAAACTCCATGGCCGTGCGCGGTGTTTGCTCCTGGTGCATCCCCGCCACAAACCCATGTTGCAGGACTACTTCCGACAAACGCCGTCGGTGCATATTCAGGCCTATCGCTACGGCTTACAGTTGGCCTACCGCCCGGATTTTGATCTCGATATCACCAAAAGTATCCTCAACATGTTGAAATATATCCTCTGGCAATGGTGGGCCGACTGGCGTATGTTTCAGCGTGCGGTACTTGAACGGCCGCCGGCGGTCATCGTCAATGATTTCCTGCCTCAGGTTTCGCTATGGGCCCGATGGCACCACATTCCCTGCCTCGGCGTTTATAATTACGCCCTGCAGCAAACCGATTTTGGGCCCGGTATTCTTAAGCGCACGTTATCCGGATTGGTGCCGGTTTTGTTCCGGATGGCGTATCGATTGCCCCGGCGCATGTTCATTGAAACGCTGTATCCGCAGGTTCCGCCACCGGCGGTGCGGATTCCCCTCATCCGCCGCTTTGCAGCCGTCGGGCGACATCCGGTCACTGAAAAGCGCTACTTTCTGGCACTGGGCGGACACTCGCGGCCGGAAGCGGTACTGGATTTTTTTTCAGAAGTCCTTCGGCATGCGCCGGAGATCCGGATTTCCATAGCACCCCGCTATCCGGACGAATCCCCAGCGCAGAATTCACCGCTGTGCCGGATTGAGCTATCCAATCCGCTCCACACCGAGGAGCTGTTTGAAGCGATCTCGGGGGTGATTACCAAGGCCGGCTTCACCACTGTGGCCGAAGCTTTGCAGACCGGCAAGGCGCTGTTTCTGCTGCCGCTGGCATCGCATCCGGAAATTCGTGAGACCGAGACCGCTTTGCTGAAAAGCGGCCGGGCGCAGCAAATTCAGCTCTCGGATCCACCGGAACGCGTAGCCGAACTATTGCGGCATCCGCCAGAGCCGCCCTCAGATGCAGATTTACTTTTCGGCGGCGAAGAGATGGTGTTGCAGGAAATTCTACGCTATGTGGCATCCGGAAACCGTGCTCGGACAACGTTTTGAAATAAAAGATCAATCCGAAACCGATTATTGAATGGCCATGCAAGCCGTTTTGCTGATATTGTTTGCGTGTCTGACTTCATTTTATCTCGCTGGTTTGTTCTTTTTGCGGCGCGGTATTCACCGCCTGACGGAAACACCTCCACTGCAATCAGCGGCTGATTTCCCCACGGTCAGCATCATTGTGGCGGCGCGCAATGAAGCACACAATCTCCCCCATATGCTCGATTGCCTGCGAAATCAAGACTATCCCCGCGATCGGCTGCACATTTGCATCGTCAATGACCGCTCCGAAGATGAAACCGCCGCGATTCTGGACAAAGCAGCGCGGCAATTTCCAAACATTCAGGCCGTTCACATTCGAGACACTTTGCCGGATTTTGCTCCCAAAAAACGCGCTCTCGATGCGGGCATCCGCGCTACTGATGGGGAATTGTTGCTTTTTACCGACGCCGATTGCCGGCCGGGAAAGCGCTGGGTTCAGAGCATGGTCGGTTATTTTGGCATGGGAGCTAATTTTGTGGTCGGCTATTCGCCCTATTTTTTCCCCCGGAGTATCCCGGGTCTTCTGGCGGGTATGCTGGCGCTGGATAACTTCTCGCTGGCGGCTGTTGCCGCTGCCGGCGCCGGATGGGGACGTCCGCTCACATGCACCGGCACCAATCTGGCTTACCGGCGTGATCTTTATGAACGGGTCGGAGGCTTTTCCGCCATCGGTCGCTGGATCTCGGGGGATGACGATCTATTTCTCCATCTGGCTGCCGATAGCGGTTACGCCCGGTTTGCCTATGCCCTCGATCCGGACAGTTTTGTCCCGGCTGCCGGTCCCGTCACCTGGCGTCAGTTCTGGAATCAGCGCATCCGTTATGCCAGCAAAAGCCGCCGTTACCGTCCCCACATGACCGCGGCACTGGCCGCGGTGTATCTATTCAACCTGCTGATCGTGTCCGGTACGCTTTCGTTGTTGTGGACTCCCTCGCAGTTTGGTTTTGCCGCCGTGGCCGGTTGGCTTCTCAAAGCCGGTCTGGAATACCATTTTTTGAAACAGACGGCCCGTTTGTTTCGCGAACAACGTCTCCTCAAATATTTTCTGCCGACCCAGCTCGTGCATCCGTTGTACATTTTGTTGTTTGGTTTTCTGGGACTGTTCGCCCGGTTCGAATGGAAAGGCGACCGGTTTCAAAAGACCGGAAATACAGGCCAACCGGTTTGAATGGCGCTGCAATCAGTGATCGCGAACGGCGGGCGATACAGGCGACTTCCTTTGACCACCGGTCGAACGCTTTGCCGTTTCCGCCGCTCAATTCTTCTCTTGCGTTTTCCGGAGCGGCTGACTATTTTTATATCCGCAACAGACGTGCTTTTGGGTCTCCAAACGAAGCGCAAGCGGTCAATCGATAAAATCCAACGAGCGAGACATGCCCGCGATTTCTCAAGCAGAGGAAACCAAAACCATTTTTCAGCGCCTTGGTCTTCCGCAGCAGCCTGTGTTTCTGGCGCCGCTGGCCGGGGTGTCCGATCATCCGTTCCGGCGCGTGTGCCAGAGGCTGGGCGCCGATCTCACTTTCGTAGAAATGCTGTCGGCGGTGGCGATTTTGCAGCGCAGCCGCCGCACCCTGGAAATGCTGCAGCGTCATCCGGACGAGCCCATTCTCGGCGTGCAGCTCACCGGCCGCAACGCTGACGAGGTGGCGCGCGCGATCGAGCGGCTCAACCCGTATCCGTTCGAAGTGGTCGATATCAACATGGGCTGCCCGGTGCGCAAGGTGGTGAGCGGCGGCAGCGGCAGCGCCATTTTGAAGGATCCCGAACGGGTGTATCAAACCGTGCTCAAAGCCACGCAGGCCACAGACCGGCCGGTATCGGCCAAAATCCGCATCGGCTGGGATCACAAGTCCATCAACGCGGTGGAGGTGGGACTGGCGGTGCAGGAAGGCGGCGCTGTCTGGATTACGGTGCATGGCCGCACCCGCGCCGACGATTATTCCGTGCCGGTGAATCTCGAGAAAATCGCCGAAGTCAAGACGCAGCTGCAGATTCCGGTGATCGGCAACGGCAATATTTTTTCGCGTCAGGATATGGAATACATGATGGAGAAAACCGGCGTGGACGGCGTGATGGTCAGCCGCGGCGCGCTGGGTAATCCGTGGATTTTCCGCGAGCTCAAAGGCGACTCCCGACCGGTCACGCTTCAGGAGTGGCTGCAGGTGGTGACCGATCATTTGCGCTGGCAGCAGGAAGCGTACGGCAACCGCGGCATCGGCGCCATCTGCATGCGCAAGCACCTGTTGTGGTACACCAAAGGCTGGCCCGGCTCCAAACACCTGCGCGAAAAAATCAATGTGGCCGACGATTTGCAGGAAGCGATCCGGCTGATCGAAAATTTTGCCGCGGAGCTGGAGAAGCGCGGCGTGCAGCACCGGTTGCCGGTGCACGACTCCGGCTTTCACACCCGTTTTGTCTGGGACCCCAAATACGATATGGATCGCAAGCTCGACCGCGGCGTGGGCGACGATGGCTTGACGGAAGT
>WFVT01000103.1 GCA_015491485.1 Candidatus Zhuqueibacterota bacterium | reverse complement strand
GTCTCTACATGCACATCACATCATCGGCGTTGGAGGTAACCACGGTCATAGAGCTCTTTCATTCTCACAACCGATCCCGGCTTTTGGTCATTACTAGCAAAGCGACGCAATCTCATAAACCGGTACTTTGGCACTGAGGCTCTCGCAGAGGCGAGGAGTCCGCAGATCGTTTTCGTCGATTGATGCTGCGGCTCCAGTGAATCATCTTCATTTCTCAGGCCGTGATGTAACGCGCGGATACAGGCGAATGAAATAGCGAATCACTCGATTTCAACATGCCCGGGTAAAGCGTTCTTTCAACCGCGAAACTCTCGGAGGACATAAAAAACAGGGATTCAGAAATTTTCGCAGGCTTCGTGTTTTCAAGGTGGTTTCAAAGCCTTAAGGAATGATGATGACCCACCGGGATCGTGACGTTTTGCAGCCCATGAGAGAGTCGATGACACCTGCTTCCCGAATGGCTATTCTGTGGCGACCGGTGTGCGGGTAAAACGGGCATCCCTTCCCCCTTCAGTCGCCCGTTCAATTTTCGGCGACGGCCGTTTCCAGCCGCTCATCGGCTTCGATCCGGCCGTCCCGCAAGCGTACGATCCGGTGCGCGTGTTCGGCGATATATTCTTCATGGGTCACCAGAATAATGGTATTACCCTGTTCATGCAGTCCGGCAAAAATCTTCATGATTTCATCACCGGTTTTGGTATCGAGATTGCCGGTAGGCTCATCGGCGAGGATAATCGAAGGATTGTTAACCAATGCTCTCGCGATAGCCACGCGCTGCCGCTGTCCGCCGGACAGCTCATTGGGTTTGTGATGCATCCGATCGGCGAGCCCCACCTTTTCCAGTGCGATTCGGGCCAGTTCACGACGTCGCGCCGCCGGCACGCCGGCATAAACCAGCGGCAGCTCCACGTTATGCAGCGCCGTGGCGCGCGGCAGCAAATTGAACGTTTGAAACACAAAACCGATTTCGTTGTTGCGAATGTCCGCGAGTTGATCGTCGTTGAGTTCGCTGACCAGAGTCCCGTTCAGCCGGTAAGTGCCGCTGGTCGGTGTATCCAAACAGCCAAGAATGTTCATTAAGGTCGATTTACCGGAACCGGAAGGCCCCATAATCGCCACATATTCGTTCCGTTCGATATCGAGATCGATTTCGCGCAGTGCCACCACTTCAACCGTACCGATCCGGTAGATTTTGGTGAGATTTCTAACCTCAATCAACATAGCGCATGCCTCACGGTTTTATTTCAAAATTCCCATCGCCGCTTTCAATTCCGCTTCAGCGACTTTCGCATCGTATTTGGCCTGAACCAGCGTTGCCCGGGCTCGGGTCAAATTCACCTGGGCGGTAATCAGCTCCAGCAAGGTGCCCGATCCCACCCGGTACCGTTCCTGAGCCAACCGCAATTCTTCTTCCGCCGACCGCAAATTGAGCTGGTTGATTTCGGAAATCTGTTTCCACATCTCCAGACTTTGCAATGCTGTCTGAACCCGCTGACGCAATTGCCGCTCTTGCTCTTTCAAGTTTTCCAGCGCAATTCGATAGTTCAGCACCTCGCGCTCCACCGCGGCGGCATCATTGAAGCCGTTGAACAGGTTAAGACTCATATTGATTCCAAAGGAGATACTGTAGTTTTTATCAAAACCCGTGTACACCTTTTGCAGGTCGGTATTGTCGCGCGAGTAGGAAAGCGACCCCGAAATCACCGGTAAATAACGCGCTTTGGCCGCTTTGGCGCCGTAAGAAGCCGCCATCATGTCGGCTTTATAGCGGTGAATCAGCGGATTGTTCTGCAAAGCGATTTGCAGCGCCTCTTCCAGCGTGTACTCCTGGGTCACAGTCACATCAGCAATATCGGCGATCTCCAACGGCGCATCGGCGTCCCGGCCGAGAATGACATTTAAAGCGGCCCGGCTGTTTTGTACCTGAAACTCCTGCTGCAAAAGGTTAATGCGATCCTGTCCCAATGTCGTCTGAGCGCGATAAACATCGGCTTGCGCCACCGAACCGATTTCATACATGCTCTGCGTGCGCTTCAATTGTTCTTCACTGGACCGCACCGCCTCGCGAAACACTTCCAGCAAACGCAAATCTTTCAGCAATTGGTAATAGCGTAAATGCACCTGATAAATGATGTTCTGACGCGTATCTTCAAAGGTGTACCGGGTGGCATCGCGCGCCGCCGCCGCACTTTTGATGTTGTTGATACTCTGTCCAAAATCATAGAGGGTTTGATTGAGGGAAAAACGCACGGAATAGTTATCGCGCCGGAACCCTTCCTGAACGATTTCGCGCTGTTCAAAAATCGCCCGACCGGTTTCCGGATCAAATCCCACGGGCACGTCCATTTGCAGAGTACGAGGGCCGGAACGAAATTGCCCCAGCGAAACGGTGGAATTTAAGCGCGGCAAAATCGTGGATCGTGCCGAGGCAACATTGGTTTGCGCAATGCCCACCCGGCGTTTGGCGATTAATACCTGTGCGTTATTCTCGAGTGCAATCTGGACACACTGCTCCAGGGTGAGGGGAGCGCCGGGAGTTTGTGCCTGTGCGACCGATAGGGACAGACCTGTGAATACAAAAAGCAAGGCTTTACCCACCTTAACCATAATATCTCTCCTTAACAACCGGTTGAAAATGATACAGCCCGCTGTCAAAGTAAAATCCGGATTCCGGGGCAGGACGTGGTGACCATGCAATTGCGCCCTGCATCCAACAACCAGACGGCGTCCTGGCAGGCTCGCGGATACCTGCACGTGTTCGATCCCGCCATTGCCGGGCCTGATCTCCGCAGGTCCGGCTGCCGGATCAACTTCTGCGCCGTTCGATGGCCGTCAGGAAAATAGGCTTTTGAATCCCAGACTCACCAGAATATACACCAGCCACCAGCTTGCCACAATCGTGATGCCTTTTTTCACCGTAAATTGATACACAGCGGCGATCCCCATGCCCATCAGCACCACCCACCAGATGTAAAATAAGTCCAATTGCTGG
This sequence comes from Candidatus Zhuqueibacterota bacterium, assembly GCA_015491485.1. GTDB lineage: Bacteria > Zhuqueibacterota > Zhuqueibacteria > Zhuqueibacterales > Geothermadaptataceae > Hydrothermovivens. The sequence goes on along the minus strand of WFVT01000103.1, from coordinate 5,249 downwards.
AGCAGAAAAAACGTCGGCGATTGGAAATCGGCATTTGGAGCCAGAAAGGTCAGGTTGGTGAGCGGATTTAACACCCCTTGAGCGCGCATAAATGGGACGTTTACGATACTGCTCAAAATGGTGATGACGGAACTCCAGGTAACGACAGAAAACACCTGACTGAAACGCGCTTCTGCGCCCAAAAAGACATTACCGGTCAACATGAGAATGCCGGCAATCACCAGAAACATGATAGGGGTGGTCAACAGCGGCATGAGCCAGGCAGTGATCCGGGTGAATTTTTCGACACTCGCTGCGGCCTCTTCCATTTGTTCCGGAGACAAATTGGGATTCTGGGTAATTTGCTCACGCGCCATGTTGACGATGGCATCCTGCAAAAAATATCCGGACACTGCACCGGCAAGAGTCACCAGCAGCAGGGGGAATATCCAGTTTGGATTCCGGGCAATGTTTTGGAATGTTGCTTGTGGCGAAACAAACACGCCGATGAATCGCTCAAAAATGGACATGGCCTGCTCGTCCGTTTGAGCGGCCTGTACGCTTTGCCTCTCGGCCATTTTCCTCTCCTCCCGTTCGTGGATATGAGCCCTGATAAACAGCCGAGTATAAAGACGGCAAAATGGAAAAAAAAGTTGCGATGAATTTTCGGCCGCTCACGACTGCCGGCTTTGTCCGTTGACCTCTTGCACCATTTCATCTTTAATGCGCAGCAGATAAGCCTTTGCCGCCTCGTATTCGTTGGGAATCTCCCCTTCCAAAATCGCTTCCTCAATCCGCCGCTTAATTTTTCCCACCAAAGGCCCCGGCGGGATCTGACAGACCTGCATAATTTCTTCACCACGCACCGGCGATTGAAAAGCGCGCATCCGGTCCTTTTCTTCCACCTCTTTGAGTCGCTGAACGACGAAATCAAATCGCTTCAAATATTTGCGACGCCGTTGCGGATTCCGGCTGGTGATATCCGCCCTGCAGAAGGTCAACAAATCATCCAGATCTTCGCCGGCCTGAACCAGCAGGCGCCGGTAGGCTGAATCGGTGCATTCCTCTTCCGTCAGCGCAATGGGCCGCAGGTGCAGCCGGGTGAGTTTTTGTGCGTATTTCAGCCAGTCGTTCGGCAATCTCAGGCGTTTGAAAATGGCTGGCAGCATCCGCGCGCCGATCTCATCATGCCCGTGAAATGTCCATCCTTTGCCTTCGATAAATTTTTTGGTCTGCGGTTTGGCGATATCGTGGACCAGCGCCACCAATCGCAGCGGAATGGAATTGGAAAGCGCGGCAACGTTATCCAGCACCTGCAGGGTATGATCAAAAACGTCTTTGTGATGATAGCCGTCCTTTTCCTCCACCCCTTTGAGTTGCACCAGCTCCGGGAAAATGATTTCCAAAATGCCGGCGTCGTCCATCAATTTGAAGCCGATGCTGGGTTTGGGAGCCGCCAGAATTTTCAAGAGTTCATCGGTAATCCGTTCCTGCGAGATGATGCGCAGCCGGTCACGCATTTCCGCCATGGCGGCATACGTCTCAGGATCAATTTTGAACTGGAGCTGTGTGGCGAATCGGATCCCCCGCAAAATGCGCAAAGGATCGTCGTGGAAGGTTCGTGCCGGATCCAACGGCGTGCGAATGATTTTCTTGCGTAAATCACTGCGGCCGTTGAACGGGTCGATCAGATGCAAAAATTTTTCTTCACTGAGGGCCACCGCCAGCGCATTGATGGTAAAATCGCGCCGGGCGAGATCCGTGAGTAAATCCGCCGGCTCCACGTCCGGTTTGCGGGAATCACCGCGGTAACTCTCCTTGCGCGCCCCGACAAATTCAAGCTGATAGCCCCGGTAACCGACCATCGCGGTGCCGAACTTGCGGTACACCGCCAGCCGTTTGGATTTGAAGGTTCGCGCCACGAGTTTCGCAAAAGCAATGCCATCGCCGATCACCACAAAATCGATATCTTTCACCCGTTTTTTCAAGAAATAGTCTCGCACAAAACCGCCAACCGCATATACTTCCACGCCTGCTTCATCGGCAATTTTGGCGATTTGTCGCAGAATCGGATGGGAAGCAAGATCATCCAGTACGACGGATTTTTTCGAGGATGTTTTGGACGTCTTCAAAGTTTTCGAAGGCATGATACGCTATTCCCTTCTCATCGCAGTATTTTGCTAAATCCCGTTTGGCGAAAACGATATCAACCTCGCTGACAGCGCACCGGTCTGAATAACCATCGCCGATGTACACCTGCAGCCAGCCGGATTTTCGCAGCCGCCGGACGTGATAGCCTTTGCAATTGGCACAACGACCGCATGAATGCTCCAAATAGGGGAATACCGGCTGAAGTGCGCCGGCTGGATTGAACTCGAGGTCATTGGCGAACAGCGGCAAAGTCTGCAAGCCGAATTTCTCCAAAATCGCTCTAATGTAAACAGCAAAACCATCGCTGACAATAAAAACTTCATCGCCGGCCTGCTGACACCGCCGGATAAAGGTTTCCGCCCCCGGCGATAAACGCTGGTGCAGCGCGAATTGCCGGATTTGCTCCGGCCGGGCACGGGTGACGGCCAGCTCCCGGCGGTACATTTCCGCCGATGAGATCTCTCCGCGCATCCAGGCCCTGACCGCCGCTTCACTGACGGCCGGATCCGAGAAGGTCAAAAAGAATTGCTGCCCCACATCGTTTTCGGCCAGGGTGCCGTCAAAATCACAGAAGATTTGAAACCGTTTCAAAAGAACTCCAACCCTTTCCCGTATAATCCTCGTCTCCAACAACTTTTTTGCCTCAAAAATCCCCCGCGGGCTCGATCCGATCTTGAACCGCGATGAGCGAGGCACCTTTTCTGATGTCTCAAACTCAGGCAAAAAAAATCGCCCACAGCCGACAGCGCCATGGGCGATTTGGATGCTTTTACCATCCGGCACTATTTCTCTTCCAAAACGGCCTGCGCCGCTGCCAGCCTGGCGATCGGCACCCGGAACGGCGAGCAGCTTACGTAATCCATATTCAGCCGGTGGCAGAATTTCACCGACTTGGGTTCGCCGCCATGCTCACCGCAAATTCCGATCTTCAATTGCGGGCGGGTTTCACGGCCTTTGGACACGCCCCAGCGCATCAGCTCGCCCACGCCGTCCTGATCGATGGTTTCGAACGGATCGGCAGGGAAGATCTCTTCTTCGATATAAAACGGCAGAAACTTACCGGCATCATCGCGCGACAGCCCGAAGGTGGTCTGCGTCAAATCATTGGTGCCGAAACTGAAAAACTCAGCCACTTCAGCAATCCGGCCCGCCGTGACCGCCGCCCGCGGCAATTCGATCATCGTGCCGACCAGATAATCGACGCGGACGCCCTGCTCTTCGAACACGTTTTCGGCGGTCTCCCGCACCACCTGTTCCTGCCGGCGCAATTCATTGACATGACTGACCAGCGGAATCATAATTTCCGGAATGGCCTCGATGCCCTGCTTTTTGGCTTCGCAGGCCGCTTCCAGAATGGCGCGTGCCTGCATTTCGGTGATTTCCGGATACACAATTCCCAACCGGCATCCCCGGTGCCCGAGCATCGGGTTCATTTCGTGCAGTGCATCGATTTTCGCGCGCAGGGTTTCCTCCGAAACGCCCATTTTTTGCGCCAGTTCCTGAATTTCCCGGTCGGTATGCGGCAGGAACTCGTGCAGCGGCGGATCGAGCGTCCGGATGGTTACCGGCTTACCGTCCATGACTTTGAAAATGCCGAAGAAATCTTCCCGCTGCATGGGCAGCAGCTTGGCAAGCGCCTTGCGGCGACCCTCAGCATCCTCGGCCAGAATCATTTCACGCACGGCATCGATGCGGTCGCCGCCGAAAAACATGTGCTCGGTCCGGCACAGCCCGATGCCTTCCGCGCCAAAGGCAATGGCGTTGGCGGCCTGATCCGGCTGATCCGCGTTGGTACGGACGCGCAAGCGGCGCACCTCATCGGCCCATTGCATGACTTTTGAATAGATCTGGTAGGTCTGCGACTCTTCCGGCTTCATGGTCTTATCGATCAGCACCTGAATCACTTCCGAAGGTTTGGTGGTCAGGTGCCCTTCAATCACCTCGCCGGTCGAGCCGTCAATGGAAATCCAATCGCCTTCGCGGAGCACGCGCCCATCCACGCGCATTTCACGTTTGCGATAATCGATTTCCAGCACTTCGCAGCCGACCACACACACCTTTCCCATTTGTCGGGCCACCAGCGCCGCATGTGAGGTCATTCCGCCCCGTGCGGTCAAAATCCCCTCGGCGGCATTCATGCCTTTGATATCTTCGGGCGAGGTTTCGATCCGAACCAAAATCACCGTTTCGCCTTTTTGCGCCCACGCCACGGCATCCGGAGCATTAAAAACGATGCGTCCGCTTGCCGCTCCCGGTCCGGCGTTTAAGCCTTTGGCGATCAATTTCTGGTTTTTGATGGCTTCGGCCTTTTCTTTGGCGTCGAACACGGGCCGCAATAGCTGATTGAGCTGATTGGGCTCCAGCCGCAGCAATGCTTCGTCGCGCGTGATCAGGCCTTCTTCGACCATATCCACGGCGATGCGGAATGCGGCAAAACCGGTGCGTTTGCCCACTCGCGTCTGCAGCATCCACAGTTTGCCCTGCTGAATGGTGAACTCGAAATCCTGCATGTCGCGGTAATGCTGTTCCAGCCTGTTGGCGATTTCCGCCAATTCCTCATAGACTTGGGGCATGCGTTCATTGAGGGTTTCGATGGGCTCGGGAGTCCGGATTCCGGCGACCACGTCTTCTCCCTGCGCATTCAGCAGGTATTCGCCGTACAGGCGTTTCTCACCCGTTGCCGGATCACGCGTAAAGCCGACGCCCGTACCGCTGTCTTCGCCCATGTTGCCGTACACCATAGCCACAATATTGACGGCGGTCCCCCAATGATCCGGGATATCGTTCAATTTGCGATAGGTAATGGCTCGCTCATTATTCCAGGAGCCAAACACAGCGCCAATGGCTCCCCAGAGCTGTTCCATCGGATCTTCAGGGAAATCCTGCCCGGTACGCTCTTTGATGGCGGCTTTGAATTCAGTCACCAGTTCCTTCAGGTCATCCGCGGTCAATTCGGTATCGTAGGTCACGCCGCGTGCTTTTTTCTTATTTTCCAAAATTTCTTCGAAAGGATCGATATCATCGGGAGATTCCGGCTTCATGCCCAGCACCACGTCGCCGTACATCTGCACAAAGCGGCGGTAGCAGTCATAGGCAAATCGCGGATTGTTGGTTTTTTC
>WFVT01000102.1 GCA_015491485.1 Candidatus Zhuqueibacterota bacterium | reverse complement strand
ATTAAACTATCCAGTTAAATCCGAATGGGCATATGAGCCATATTCACTCTGAAACCGAAAAGAAAATTCTTGCCGCAGCGAAAGAGGTGTTTCTTCGGCGCGGAAAAGACGGCGCCCGCATGCAGGAAATCGCCCGGCAGGCCGGAATTAACCAGGCGCTTTTGCATTATTATTTTCGCAACAAAGATACGCTTTTTGCCACGGTCGCCCGGCACCTGATTCGGGATTTTTTAGAGACCATTTTTTCATCTCAACCGGAAGCACCCACATTCAGAGAATTTCTCCAACAATTTATTTCGAATTACATTGATCATCTCAGCAGCAATATTGAGGTGTCCCGTTTTATTCTCTGGGAACTTGAGCGAGGCGGCGACGTGATGGTCGAGGAAATTCGAGCGTTGCAAGAACAGCACGGGAAAGGGGTATTCCCGATGCAACAGCGAATTGCCAAAGCCGTTGCACAGCAGGAAATCCGCAGCCTCGAACCGGAGCATTTGATTATGAGCATCATTGGAATGTGTGCGTATCCATATATTGCCCGTCCGGTGGTTGAGCGAATCTTCCGGTTGCCGGATGTCACATCCAGAGAATTTCGGGATAGGCGCAAACAAGAAGTTTTTCAAGTTCTCTGGAATGGCATCAGGCGTTCATCCTGAAGCAGAAAACCTGAATGTCGCCCGTTTTCCATTCCGGTATCAGGGGCATTTGTTTGATTAAACAAAAAATTGGTTTTAAAAAACGGGAGATCGCGAGCGGTCGTCCAGTTACGATGACGGGGCCGGTCTCATCTAAAAGGGGGCGCCGTCAATGCGTCAGGCATTTTTTCAACCCTGAAATTCGCGAAGCAAAGCAGCGGGGCAAAAACCTTTCGTTTGCTTCCGGCGGTGCGTGGCGGTTTCAGCGAAACAGCCATAAAGATCGTGGGGCTGGATTCAGGAATCGCTGATACAAGCGGGTGTGCGTTTTATTTAGTCTCAAATACAAATCCAGCGGTGGTGTCTCTCATGAAGATAATTGACACAAATTGTCCGCAACCCGATCAACATATCATCTTTCAATTGCACCATCGACGCGTAGCATATTTTGAGCGACATTCAGCCTGAAAAAGAGAACCTATCGACACAATGTAAGATGAGGCTGCGTATGAAATCCATCGTTTGCATGCTGGCATTCGTTTTTCTATCGATACCGGCTGCAGCACAGTACGCCAAAACCTACACATCACTGCAGGAGATATGGCGCGCCCTGGCGCGGCAGAATCTCAGCCTGGCGCGATTGGATGCGGCGCTGGAACAAACTGAACTGGAAACGCGAGTACGGGAAGCTTCTCGTTTGCCGGCCCTGATAGCCGGTGGCGGTTACAATTTCATCTCTGAAACCGCCCGCCTTACCCTGCCGTTTACGCTGCCAGGAATGCCGGTGCAGGAGATTGAAGCCGGAGTGAACCATCAGTACGATCTCAATCTGCGTGTACAGCAGCCTCTGTTTACCGGTTTCCGCCTGAAAAACGAAGTTGCCCTTTCCCGAACCCAGAGGGAAAAGGTCTCGCTGCAAAAAGCCATCGCCCGGAACCGACTTTTTTTGTTGGCGGGACAGATTTACTACCGGCATCAACTCAACCGCATGCAGCAGGCAATGCTGCAAAAAGGTCTTGCCCGGCTTGATCTTCAGCTTCAAAAAGTGCGCAGTTTTTTCCGCTCCGAGCAGGCCACATCTTTCGACACTCTGGAAGTTTTCAATCGCCGCCTGGAACTCGCCAACCGACTCCAGCAGTTGCGCCGGTATGAACGCATTATTCTGACGCAACTGCAACATGTCCTCAACGATTCGGTGACCGTACGGATAGCCGAAACGCCGCCGCATTCCAGACCGCCTATCAGGCTCCTTCCGTTGCCGTCTTATTTCCAGCAGGCTTTGCAATCTCGCCCGGAGTTGCAACAATTATCTCTGAGGGAAAAGGCGCAATCGCACAAAATTCGCATCGCCAAATCCGCTTTGTGGCCGCAGATATTTGCCAGCGCCTCATTCCATTACGCCCGCCCGGGAGTCAATTTTTTTGAAGATGAATGGATGACGTATTACACGGTGGGGATTCAGATGCAATGGCGATTGTGGACCTGGCGGCAGGACGGCTACCGGATTCAGCAAGCGCAAATAGAACAGGAGCGGCTTCGGCTGCAAAAACGGGCGCTGATTCAGGACATTCGGCAACAGGTGCAGGAAGCGTATCTCAATTTACAAAGCGCGTTGGAGCAAATCCGGTTGCAGGAGCGTCTGGTCGATCAGGAACGCGAACGCTACCGGCGGGTCAGCGAGCAATACGATCAGGGACAGGCGGCTCTGTTGGACCTGCGCAACGCTGAAATCCGGCTTACCGAAGCGGAACTGCAATTGCAATCCAATTATATCGAGGCTTACCAGGCGCACTTACAATTGCAATTTGCCATCGGTCAATTTGAGCCTGTGCAACCATAAAGGAGCTGTCCATGCGATTATTGATTTTTCTGGTGGCGGCTGCGACCGCCTTTCCCGGATGCCGCAACGGTGAACCGCCGGGAACTTATACAGGCATTTTAGAAGGGACCTCCATTCAGGTACCCGCGCTTACCGCCGGTCGCATCCTTCGTTGTAACGTGGAAACCGGGGACTCCGTTCAGCGCGGCGATACGCTGGCGGTCATCGATACGACGGAACTGTATCTGCAATGGCGGCAGTTGCTGGCCAAACGCGAGGAGCTGGTCTCAAAACAGCAGGCGGCGAGCATCACGTTGAAACAGGCGCGCTCGGATGTCGCTTATTTGCAAAAGAAATTCGAACGGCTGAAACGGCTCTACGAAAGCGAAACCACGCCCAGGCAGTCGCTGGATGATCTTGCCCAGCAACTGCAGCGGGCGAAAACCGCACGGGCTAACGCCCAAAACCAATTAAATACCCTGGAAGCGTTGCAAGCGCAACTGGATGCGCAAATCTCGCTGGTGCGCAAAAAAATTCGTGATAGCATTATTATCAGTCCCCACGGCGGGACGGTGGCCACCCGTTATTATGAACCGGGAGAGGCGGTGCCGCCCATGGCGCCGGTCGTGGAAATCATCGACACCCGGGAGCTGATGGTGAAAATTTATGTTTCCGAGGCCATGTTGCCGCGGGTGCGCGTCGGACAGGAAGCGGTGTTGCGAGTGAACGGCTTTGATCGAGATTTGGAGGGCCGCGTCACCTGGATCAGTCCGAAAGCGGAATTCACGCCCAAAGCCATTTTAACTCCGGAAACCCGCAGCACACTGGTGTATGCGGTGAAAGTGAGGGTTCGCAATCCTGACAGCATTTTAAAGCACGGCATGCCGGTTGAGGTAAGACTGAAATACAGCTCTTGAACCGAGTCGCAATCAAGGATTCCGCTGGTGTGGATGCCGGCGCTGCTGTTGCGGCCGCTTCCGGCCTGGGAAGACACCGTCAAAGATAGTCTGGTCTTTAACGCTGGCAGGGGTGGAACTCTGGCAGGGCTACACGCCCTGCCAGAATTAGACGAACTGGAATTTTGGGCGCCTCGTTTACATGCCTATTTTGGGCATTATTCAGCAGCACAAATTTCCAGCTAATGTTCTCTGGTTTCAACTGGTATCGGGCGATTCCCAAGCAGGGATGCTTGCGCTACTGTAGAACAAGCTACCAGCTGG
>WFVT01000101.1 GCA_015491485.1 Candidatus Zhuqueibacterota bacterium | reverse complement strand
AGCTTGTGCTACAATATTCCACCCTGGAAGCTTGTGCTGCAAAATAACCGCGTTCGATCCCTGTAAATCCGCAGCTGAATAAATCCCAAATTTATAAATAACAACACCGTATCATGATGTTCATGAAAAAGCCTTGCCCCTTACACTTTCCCGATCGCAGCCAACAAATCCCGCAAATCCTGTTGATCCTGTCAGAAAAATGGCTTTTGACGCGATTGACCCGAGCCGCAGGCAAAACTCTGCGCCACTGCGAGAGATATACTGAAAAATACACCAAATTCGGCTATGCCCGTGGGAACGAACCTCCTGAAAAGACAATCATTTGAAGATGCCTGCTTGTATAGAAATAATGTGCGCCGGAGGCTTTGGGACCGCCCCCGCGAATCGGTTCAGCACCTGCCGCGGTTTTACGTGTCCGGCTACCGTCGAATGGCAGGCCGGTTTTTAACAGACGACCTGCCCTCGAAAAGCACCGCCCATCAGGCCGCCGCCAGGATCGTTTCCACCTGATGTCGGATTTTCGTGGGAAGCGTCTCCGGGTCGAGCTGCAGATCTTCTTCGAGACCGATCGGGTACATGGTTGGATAAAGCTCCCGGTGGAGGTCTGGCCAGTAGCCTTCCCAGCCGTAAAGACGGCCGGTGAAAAGGACGATGGTGGGTTTACCGAGGGCCGCCGCAATATGAGCGATCCCGGTGTTCGCGGTGATGACGATATCCATTTGTGATAGAATGCCGAATAAATCGAGCAAACTTTTCTCTTTGGGAAACAGGTTGAACGGTCCGCCCGGAAATAGCTCCCCGTATTTGAAATTCTTTACCTGGCTGGTATAGTACCGGGCGTCGGGAAATGCGGCTTTGACCGCCTGAAAATAGTCGAGGGACAGGGAGCGCTTCTTATCGGAACTGATCCAGTTGAAAAAGATTTTGATCCTGTCCCCGGGGAATTCGGAGTGCCAGCGTTCAATCACCTCGTCGGGCACATGGAGTTCCACACGCAGGTCAATTTCGCGCCAGTCCTGAACCCCGACCAGATGCTTCATGCGATGAATGTGCAGACCGTATTCGATGACATAATCATAATTGATCACGTCGCTCAAGAGCGGACACTCGGGAAAAAGCGAATCCACGAACGGCTGCCGATAGAAAAGCGGTTTGAATTTATTAGCGGAAGAAATGCTGATTTGAGAGGGCCAGCCACGCTCTTCGAGACTTTTGGCTTGTGCCCGAAGGATCGGCATCAGCAGCAGCATATCGCCCAATCCCCGTTTCAAATTAGCCATGAGGAACAGAACCCGCCCGGGAGGAACGCCGTCAAACGTTTTCAGCTTCAGAGGCACCGGCCATCCCTGTTCCTGTGAAATGGGAACCAGGCGGAAAAACCGCAAGCTCGGGTGATTTTGCAAATGGGGTTCAAGCTGGTGAGCCAATTGCCAACTCAAAACGGGAATTTGGGCATCCTCCGGCGCAAAATGAATCGTCATTTTTTGGGTCATGTAGGGGCAGGCATCCTCCAGGCACAGGGTTGCAGTATCGGGAATTTGCCCAAGCTGCATCAACAACTCTGTTGTATTTAAGGCGATGCCGTACATAATCCCTCCGTCGTTTCCCGTTTGCGTTGCTGTAATAAATTCGGATACGGAAGGCATCGGCTGAAAAAAATGCAAAAATTGTAACGTTATAATCCATCGATATGCCCGGAGGCGAAAATGTGAGTGGAGAAGGTAGGGGGCAGGCCTCCTTTTTCGAAAGTCATTGGTGGTGGTGCCTGGGGCCGCCGAAAACCTCCCGAGGATGGTGTGAGGACACAGGCAAGGGGCTGAACAACCTGTTCCCTGATGTTCAATTCGAAATCGTCGCCGGTGTGCGCTGTGAGGAAAACGGAGGGTACAAAACAAAAGTGATGCCTGGGAATCACCGGGTCCGTGGAGGCGGCGATTCGGAAACGTGAGCTGTGGGAGATTGCCATTCTCGCGGAAATGCCCGGAAGGGAGATGTGAAGACGGCTTCAAATTATCCGTTTTGGCCCTGATTTCTCTGAACCCCCAGCCCGGGGCCATGCGGTAATATCAATTTCCCCTCCCGAACCCCGCCGCCGGTAAATGGATCGGCGGCGAGCAAAAGATTGCCGTCCAGATCGGCCCAGTCCACCAGCGGCGAGAGATGGGCTGCCGCGGTGATGGCCAGCGAACTTTCGATCATGCAGCCGAGCATGATCGAAAGGCCGTGCGCGCGGGCCGTGTGAATCATGCGCAGCGCTTCCAGCAGCCCGCCGGATTTCATGATTTTGATATTGATGCCGTCGTATGCATGGGCCAGCGCCGGAATGTCTCGGGCGAGGTGGACGTCCTCATCGGCCACGATGGGCAGAGGAGCGCGTTCCCGCAGCCAGGTGACATCGTCCAGACGGCCGGCGGGAAGCGGCTGCTCCACAAACTCCACATTGAGCTGCGCCAGCCAGTGCATTTTCTCCAGCGCCTGTAGCGGATCCGGCCAGCCCTCGTTGGCATCGACGCGCACGGTGCGATCCGTGGCCTCGCGCACCGCCTGCATGATCTGTTCGTCATCCTCGCTGCCCAGCTTGATCTTCAAAATCGGAAAGCCTTCCGCCTCGCGGATTTTTTCTTTGATCTTCTCCGGTGTGTCGATGCCGATGGAATAACTGGTGACCGGCGTTTTGCCGGCATCGAGGCCGAAATAGCGAAACAGCGGGATATCCAATTTCTTTCCGACCCAATCCAAAACGGCCATATCGACGGCGGCTTTGGCGGCGTTTTGCCCTTCATCCAATTCATGAATCCGGCGGATAAAATCCTGAAACCGCCACGGATCGGCCGCTTCGATCACCGGCCTTGCTTTTTCGAGAAAAGCGACGGTCGATTCGGTTGTTTCATGGTACCGGATGTTGGGTGCGGCTTCACCGAAGCCGATGATCCCATCATGTTCTAATTGGATCACCACATTGACTTTGCCCATGGCCTGATCACGGGATATCCGCCAGATGTGCCGCATGCGCAATTCCTGGGTCTCGATGTGTAGTTTCATGGCGATCACTCCGTAGGTGAATTCACAGTATTCTCAGCTTAACGGCCGTTCGGGAGCTCCGCATCAAGCGTTCTTTTCAAAAAGGCAATTACATCATCCCAGTAGTAATCCACTTTCCAGAATAGACGGTGCCCGCCGCCGCTATCGTACCGGATGAGGTGGGTGTGTGCACCGCGTTCGGTCAGCAGGGAATCGACCATATCCAGACTCTGATTGAACGCCGGATTATCGCTTTTTTCGATGAGCAGCAAAAACGTTTGTGATAGTGTATCCACCTGAGCGAAAAGCGGTTTCAACTGATTGGGACGAAAAGCCGGTGCCTCAAGTATCACGCTGCGGAATTCCGGGCGGTGAAAGCTCACGGTGAGCGTCAAAGCCCCGCCGCGCGAGAATCCCATAAGCGCCATGCGCGTCGTGTCCGCCTCCGGCAGGGTTTTCACGTAATCCAGCGCCTGCTGAATTTCGGCGATATGCGATGCCGGCCGACCGCGTCCGCTCTGACGGATGGGCGCGACCGCCAGAAAGCCGGCTTCTGCCAGCTTTTGCATCATGCCTTTCAGATCATATCCGGCTTCAGCAGCTCCGTCGTATCCGCGAAAATCCACGATGGCGCCGTGATTGTAAATCACCGTTGGAAAGGGGCCCTTGCCTTCGGG
>WFVT01000100.1 GCA_015491485.1 Candidatus Zhuqueibacterota bacterium | reverse complement strand
TTCTTTCCATTCCATCGGTCGGCTGCAAGGGAATCTGAGAAATAAGAATAGGTTTTAATTAATTTCATATGCATATGGCCCAACGCTTCCGCCATGAATCAATTTAGGAATTTTGTAAGCACGATACAATTAAATTTATTATTTCAGAAGTTGAAAAGCAATATTCCATTTGGTTTAAACGCTTACGCCGTTCAAAGGATTCCGGTATTGACAATAAAAAAAGGTGACCCGAGAAACGGGCCACCTTTGAATATGTGGATGCGAACGGTTATTCGTCAGAGATCGGAATCAGCGGATTGGCACGCCGTTCGCTGATCGTAATCGGCAGGAAGGAACCCGGTACCGTGTAAGCCGGTGAATTTACATCCCATTCCGGATCCTTGATGTCGAAACGATACATGTCGTTGAGACGACGGCCCTGGATAAACAGGTTGGCCCGGCGCTCATGCACCAGCATTTCGCCGACGGTGATTTGATTGTCGAGCGGCGTCAGGCCATCCATCGTGCGGATCGCATTGAGATGGTTTTTGGCAGCCGCTTCATCGCCGCTGGCCAGTTTGGCTTCGGCAATGATCAGGTGCATTTCACGCGCGGACACCACCGTAATGGGGGAGTAGTTGGTGCCGCCCCATTTATCGATGTTGGTGAAATCGGTGATTGCCGCTACGATGCGCGGATCATCCCCGCCGTCGATGGGATCGTCGGCAACGTCCGAAACGAAAGCAAGTTCTTTCCGGCCGTTGATTTGCCAGGCCGTATCATTCCACTCACGGCCGACGCCAAACATCAACTGCCATTTCCAGCTGCCATCCACCAGACCGAGAGCCGCAGCGGCGTCATCGGCACCGGCGTTCACGTACGGATTGGCCGGCACCTGGCCCGGAGGATTGAGAAGCTGCCAAACCGCTTTGGCATGTTTGGCGCGGGCACGGCAGGCCAGCGCCCGGGCTTCCAGTTCAGTGTCGGCCACTTCACGGGCCACATTGACCGCTTTGGTCAGCAGCTCAATGGCGTCATCATAGACTTTGCTCATGTTGTCCTTGCCGACGGCCGGGGCGGGTTCGGTTTTGTCGGAAAACGCCCAGTCATCGAACCAGTCCGCAATGTAAATGCGGACCATACCGGCGATGAGATAGGCTTTGGCTAATAGCGAGCGATCTTCCAGAACGCCTTCGCTATCAAATTTTTCCATTTGGGTAACCGCCTTGTCGGCCATCCAGCGGCCTTCGTGCATGTATTTCATGGCATTGTCAACGAACTCATTCTGAATGTCCGTGACAATACCCCGGTTGAGGTCGTTCCAGGCGTTCCGGGAACCGATCCAGGTAACTTCATCGGTTACCGTGGAGTAGGGGGCAAGCACAAATCCGACGCCTTGCGCCACCGTTCCCAGAGCACCGTTGACAATACCTTCCGCTGCAATGGGATTATCGAGATCCTGTTCCAGCAAGCTATTGGGGTTCTCGACCTTCAGCGGGTCTTCGCAGCCGATCAAGCCGAGGGCAATAAAGCTGACGGCGAAGAGCGAGAAGATGCGAAAACCTCGCCTTTCGTTCCCTACAAGCTTTTGGGTGATTTTTGCTAACATAGACCTGTTCTCCATATTTTGGTTTCAACATACACCTTTTCGGAGGCAAGGGCTTAAGCGCCCCTGCCCCGAGCTCACAACTTCAATCAGACGCTTAGAAGCCGACGCGCAGCGAGAATACGAACTGACGCGGAATCGGAAAACCGAAGGCTTCGACGCCGTCCAGGAAGTTGTCGTTGATGTTCACGCCCGGAAGCGGACCGCTGCTACCTTCGCGGCCGATCGCGTTCAGCTCAGGATCGATACCGGTGTACTTGGTCCACAGGGCGATGTTACGACCGGCAAGCGTCAGCGTGGCGTTGCGCAGGCCGAAACGCGCTGCAAACGTCCGCGGGATATCGTACGAGATGCTGAGCTCACGCCAGCGCACGAAGTCCGCCGGTTCAATCGCATTCAAGCCGCTGTACGGAGCCAGTGCGCGGAACTCTTCCACCCAGCGTTTGGCTGCAGCCAGTCGTTCTTCCGGCGTGCTTTCCGGATTGAGCAGAATGAGCTCGGTTTTCGCAGCTTCCGGAATATTGCGACCGATCAACGGGTGCGATTTCCGGAAGGCGTCGGTCAGGTTGTTGACGTAGAAGTTGCCCGCCTTGTATTCAAACAGAGACGAAAGGCGGAAACGGCGCATGAAAGTGATGTTGAAACCAAAGGATCCCGACCAATCCGGGGTCGGTTTGCCGAGATAGTGATCCAGCAAATCGCCGTCACCATCTTCATCCACGATCACCGGAGCAAAGCTACCCGGATCACGCGGCTGGCTGAAGAAATTCAACAGGTCCTGTTCACTATCGGCTTTCCCGTCGCCGTTGATGTCGATCGGGTATTTCAGGCTACGATCCAGTTTGGCGCCAAGATGGGCACCCGGCGGCAGCCCTTCTTCAATGAAGTTACGGTAGCGCGGATAAGAGCCACCGGCCTTCAAAGGCGGAGCGCCACCCAGATCGGTTACTTCTTCTTGCAGGTAAGCGCCGTTGGCAAACAGTTCGATATCGAGGTTTTCGCTACGATAGGCGTTGAATCGAGCGGCGATATCCAAACCCCAGGCCTTGATCTCACCGATGTTGTCCAACTGCAAGGACATGAAACCACCCGAAAGCGGGAACTGACGGGCCACGAGGGCATCGCTCACCGTCCGGTTCCAGTAGGTGAATTCCAGACCCAGTTTTTCATTGAACATACCGGCTTCGAAACCGGCTTCATATTCGGTGGAAACTTCCGGTTTCAGTTTCGGGTTACCCAGGTTTCCGGGAGCCACACCAGGACCGGCCGAAGAAGTGAACGGACGGAACGTGGTGAACTGATCAAATGCGCCCGGTTGCTGCCCCGACTGACCCACTGCGGCACGCAAACGCAGCGTGCTTAACACACCGCTGGTCATGTTCGGGAAAGCCTGAGAAGGCACAAACGAAAGACTCAGTTTCGGATAGGCCTGCGTGGTGAACTCGGAACCGAATGCGCTGTTCGCATCGAAGCGGATACCCGCCGTCACGAACAGGTAATCTTTGTAGCCGATTTGTTCTTGCAGGAACCATCCGGCATTGATGACTTCCGAGAAACTGGAAATCGCCGTCTGGTCTTCCGTGGCACCTAACACCTCAAGACCCGGTCCGGAGAAGCGGGTACCGGAACCCTGAGCAAAGTTACTGATCGTGTTGAAGCCCTGGAAACCGACCACCAACGAGGACGAAATGTCCTTGGTGAAGTTTTTGTTCCAGTTGGCTTTCACGTCGATCGTCCATTCTTTGTGCTCACGCTTACCGATCACCAGGCTGCCGTCGGTTTCGGCGCCGGTTTTGCCGTCCACGTTCCAGCCGAACGGACGGTACGAGGAGCTCCGCTGGCTCACGAAGTCCACGCCGAAAATGCCTTCCACGTTGATCTCATTGCTGATCTTGTAGTTGGTCGAAATGCTCACGTAAGCGTGATCGGTGTTGTCTTTGTTCTCCTGGTAGGTCGTTTCGCGAACCGTCGCGAACGCCACCGTACCCTGTTTGTTGTTGCGGTTGGCCCATTCGGGTTTACCGAACATGGCCAGAGAAATCACACCGTAAATGTTGTTGTTGTTGTCGGGAATTTCCTGACGGACGTTCGAGTATCCCGTGCTTACGCGGATGTTCAGTTTGTTCGACGGTACGATGTTCACGCTCGCCGAGAACTGACCGCGGCGCAGGAAGTCATTCGAGCCGCCGGGTTCTTTGGGGGTGAAATCAGGACCGGTTGCAAAGTCTTCCGGCTGCGGATTGTAAGGACCATCTGTCTGTTGAAAACGACCGCTGAGGAAGTAGGTCACACCGGAACCGCCACCGCTGACCGACAGCGAGTAGGTCTGGCTGTAACCCACATCGAACAGCTCTTTCACAAAATTTCTGGAGAAGAGCTCGTACGGGCGAATCGTCACGCCATAAACTTCGCTCATGCGTTGAGCCTGCTCCTCGCTCCGGGCAAATCCCGTGTTGGGCTTATACCGATCGGGGTAGGTCAGAGCGGATTGCTCGACTTCGAAGGTAAAGCGGGGTTTGCCGAACGTTCCTTTTTTGGTGAAAATTTGGATGATACCGGCGGAAGCCTGGGTGCCGTACAGAGTCGCTGCTGCAGCGCCTTTCAAAATTTCGATCCGTTCAATCGCTTCCGGGTTGATATCATCCAGACGGGAGGGGCTGCCGCCGCCACCGGTGTAGAACGTACCGGCGAAGCCACCGGAATTGTCCACGCGAATACCGTCGATATACACGATCGGCTCGTTGGACTGAGAGAGACTGGACGTACCGCGAATACGGATACGGGCGCCTTCACCGACCAGACCACCCGAAGTCAGCACCGAGACGCCAGGTTCGCGGGCTTGCAGCATCTGAGAAAAGTTGGTTACCGGAGCCGTTTCCAAAGCCTTGGTATTGATGGTGGCTACCGTATTGCCCAGGCGTTTCTTTTCGGAAGCCACGCCGGCACCGGTGACCACGATTTCATCGAGCTGCAGAACGGTTTCCTGCAATTCGAAATTCACTTCGGTCACGGTACCTGCCGCGACATCGACCGTTTTAATCTGAGTTTTATAGCCGATGAAGCGGGCCATCACCGTACGCGTGCCGATGGGCACACCGCTGATGGTGTAATTGCCGTCGACATCCGTCGCGGCACCAACCTCCATTCCCTGCACGAGGACGTTTGCCCCGGGCAACGGATCCCCGGTGTTCGCATCCACCACCTTGCCTTTAATGGTGCCCGTCTGGGCAAAAATCAAGGAAGGGATGAGTACACCAAACGCCATAAGACTGAGTAAGATACGGAAGAACCTGCTCATAACTCACTCCCTCTCGTTACGATGATCACCTCGGTGGTTACAACTTCCTGTGTAAATTCCGAGCTTTTCATCGGTTTTGAATAGTGAATTTGCCCCTGCCGGTCATGCGCCTCCTCCCATGGTTCCGGCAGATGCATAATGAAGGATTGGAGTAAAACGGAGTAAATGTAATGGAGATTTTGTGCAATGATGCACACTTTCCATACAGATGGTCGCTCTGCCATTTGCAAATGATATGCCATGAAAAAAAATCATAATTTAATTAACCTAAGTAACTATTTAACAGCCATTAAAAATAATTGCTCTTTTACGAATGTTTCGTCTATGCAAAATTTTGCCCATTTCTGGACAAAAAATTGCATACCCTGAAATGGTTTCTATTAAAAAAATTTATCTTTTCGAAAGGAAGGGGGATGCATGATATCGACCATGAGCTGTGGATGCGTGCTTGGACCAATTTCAAGCATAATCCCGATAAACGATTTTCGTTTGCCGGTTGTCCCCGTTGAGCATCCTGCACGAAAATGATATGAAAATGATATGCAATCAATCTTCTCTACGGACCGGCCTTTCGTGCAGATCATGATTAAAAAAGATGTACCCGGGCATGGAGAACCGGTTTTTTCAACCAGTAGCGTTCATCGTCTTGCACCGGAATCTTATGGAACGCCCTCTGCGATCGATTGTTGAACAGCGAATGCGCAGCGATCTCCGGCAATAACTGCAGTGAACACCGAGAGCGCGGAGAAGATCGG
>WFVT01000099.1 GCA_015491485.1 Candidatus Zhuqueibacterota bacterium | reverse complement strand
GTGTTCAGGCATATTGTTTTCATCGAAAACCAAGTATTGGGAATGAGCCACCGATAAACGCGGATGAAGGCAAAGTTCTACTCCAGCAGGGTTTTCATCCCCACCAGAGTTAGGCGCCCCGGTCTATTGTGATGCATTAGAAAAGAAATACACATCGGCTTGAAAATGAGGTTTTAATTTCATATTTTAAAATTCTAAACGGCAAATGAATCTGTCGGAACATCAAATTGCTATTTAATCACTCAATTTCGTTGAGAAGGAGGACGCTGTGCTTCTTACCTGGTTCTTGATGCTGATGGGAGGCTCACCTCAGCAGGGCCAACCCAATGCGTTTGCCATGTTTTTGCCGTTGATTATCATTTTTTTCATCATGTACTTTTTCATGATCCGTCCGCAGGTGAAACGCCAAAAGGCGCATCAAATGATGATTCAAAATTTGAAAAAAGGGGATCGGGTGATTACCAACGGTGGATTGGTCGGAAAAATCGTGAACGTAAAAAAAGACACGTTTGTTGTGCAAATCGCAGAAAATACCCGCGTTGAAGTATTAAAAGGCCACATTTTGAAGAAAGTTGATCAGTCGGGGTAATCTATGGCTGTGTTATACATCCGAAAATACGGCGATCCGGTATTACGCCAGAAAGCCGCCCGTGTGGA
Source organism: Candidatus Zhuqueibacterota bacterium (assembly GCA_015491485.1). GTDB lineage: Bacteria > Zhuqueibacterota > Zhuqueibacteria > Zhuqueibacterales > Geothermadaptataceae > Hydrothermovivens. Next base: position 66,023 of record WFVT01000099.1, on the reverse strand, counting down.
ACAGTTTGATGATGACCTGGCCACATTGGTGGAAGACATGATCGAAACCATGCAGGCCGCGGAGGGCATCGGCCTTGCGGCGCCGCAGGTGGGCGTGTCCAAGGCGGTGTTTGTGGTGGATGTGGGGCTGCTGGAAAAAGGCGCTCAGCCGCAGGCATTCATCAATCCTGAAATCCTCGAAGAGTTCGGTGAGGATGTGACCATGGAGGAGGGCTGCCTGAGCATTCCGGGGATCGCCGAGGATGTAACCCGCAAAGAAGCTGTACGCATTCGCTATCAGGACCTGCAGGGGCATGTACACGAAGGACAATACAAAGATATGTTCGCTCGTGTGATTCTGCATGAATATGATCATCTGAATGGCATCTTTTTTACAGACCGGCTGGGCCCCATGAAGCGGCGGCTGTTATCCAAAAAGCTGAAAGCCATTGCCGAACAGGGCAGGAAGGAATTAGCCGAGAGGCAGTTGCATGGCGTCGGATAGCGTGGGGGCGGAAAAAATCGTTTTCATGGGCTCGCCCGATTTTGCCGTGGCCAGCGCTGAAGCGCTGTGGCAAGCCGGTCTGAAAATTGTGGGCGTGGTGACCACCCCCGATAAACCGGCCGGACGCGGGTTATCGCTGAAAGCGTCTCCGGTGAAGCAGTGGGCGCTGGAGCATGATTTACCTGTCCTGCAACCGGACGACCTGCGAGACGCTGAATTTCTGAAGGCCCTTCAGGCAATGCAGGCGGATTTATTCGTCGTGGTAGCCTTTCGCATATTGCCGCGCGAGGTGTTCACGCTGCCGCCCAGGGGCACCATCAATCTCCATGCTTCGCTGTTGCCCAAATACCGCGGTGCCGCACCGATTCAGTGGGCGATCATCGAGGGCGAGCGCGAAACCGGCGTCACCACGTTTTTGATCAATGAAAATGTGGATACCGGCGATATCTTGCTGCAGAAGACGGTGCCCATCGGCGAAGACGAGACCTACGGCGAGCTGTACGAACGGCTGAAGCACATCGGGGCGGAGCTGTTGGTTGAGACGGTGGTAAAGTGGCTCGAGGGCAGCATCCACCCTCGCAAGCAGATCGGCGCGGCCACCAAAGCGCCGAAAATCAAGCCCGACATGGGGCACATCGACTGGCACCAGCCGGCGGAACGCATCCGCAATCTGGTGCGCGGGTTGTCGCCGGTGCCGGCGGCTTATACGCACTGGAACGGCCGGCGGTTGAAAATTTATCGTTGTCGAACGGCTGAGCACGATTCCGCCGGAACGCCCGGAGAGATTTTGCAGGCCGATGCCAGAAAAGGAGTCTTTATGGTGAAAACCGGCGAGGGCGCGTTGCTGCTCGAAGAAGTGCAGCCCGAGGGCAAGCGCCGCATGCAGGCCGCCGAATTTTTGCGCGGCTATCCGGTGAAGGCGGGTGATCGTTTTGAGTAAACAGGCTGCCACGGCGCGGTCGCTGGCCGTGCACATTCTCACGCGTTCCGAAACCCGCCGCCGTTATGTGGATCATCTCATCGAAACCACGGAAGCGGTGAAATTGCTTTCGGCCAAAGACCGGGCGCTGATGCTGGAATTGATCAACGGAGTACTGCGGAACCGGTCGTATCTGGACTGGATCATTGAGCAATACGTACACCGCAACTACAAAAAGCAGCCGGTCCTGTTGAAAAATCTGCTACGGCTGGCGGTGTATCAAATGGCGTTTCTGCAGCGCATCCCACCGTATGCCGTGATTTCGGAATCGGTGAAACTGGCGCGCCGTCTGTTCGATCCGGCGCGGGCCTCCTTTGTGAATGCGGTGCTGCGTAATTATCAGCGCAAACCGTTCACGCCGCCCGAGCCGAAGGATAATCTCAAAGACCTGGCGCGGTATTACTCGCATCCGTTGTGGCTGGTGGAGCGGTTCGTCGAGCAGTTCGGGCGTGACGAGCTGGTGGCCTGGCTGCAAGCCAACAACCGCGTTCCGCACACGGTGATCCGCGTGCTGGATGACGAAGCAACGGCGGATATCCCGCCGCTCGAACCGGTACCGAATTTTGAATCCTATTTCATCATGCCGCATGGTACGGCGTTGCATGAGCTCGAGCTCTGGCGGCAGGGCAAGTGCATCGCTCAGGATGCCAGCGCCGGCCTCACCATCGATCTGGTAGATGCGCGGCCCGGAGAGACGATCATCGACCTGTGCGCCGCGCCGGGTGGAAAAGCCATTGCGCTGGCGCACCGGATGCAGCAACAGGGACGCGTCGTTGCTGTGGATATCGCCGAAGTGCGGTTGCAAAAAATCCGTGAGAATTGCCGGAGGACTCAAACGGCCATCGTGGAAGCCGTGCAGGGCGATGCGCGGTTCGTGGAGCTGGAGCCGGCCGATGCGGTTCTGGTGGATGCACCCTGCAGCGGATTGGGTGTACTGGCGCGCCGGGCGGATCTGCGCTGGCAGCGGCAGCCGGAGGATTTCGCCGCCCTGACGCGGTTGCAATCCGAAATTTTAGCGCATGCCGGTGAACTGGTGAAGCCCGGAGGCCGGCTGATCTATTCGACCTGCACCATCGATGTTGAAGAAAATGAGCGCATCGTGCAGGCCTTTTTGCAGGCGCATCCCGGGTTTGAACTGGAAGACGCAACCGGAAAGGTGGATGCCGCGTTTGTTACCCCGGAAGGATTTGTGCGAACCTTTCCCCATCGCCATCAGGTGGACGGCACGTTTGCCGCAAGGATGAGAAAACGAGGATAGGGATGAAATCATTGTGGAGCAAAATGAAATCCTTTTTAAGCCGACTCTGGCACGTCGGTTTTTTTCGTAAATTATTTTTTGGTTTTGTCGGTTTGATCCTTGTTGCGCTGGTGATGGATCAATTCATCATGCCGGCTTATACCAAACACGGTAAAGCCGTGCCCGTGCCGGATGTGACCCGCATGCGCTATGAAGATGCCCGCGACATTCTGGAGTCGCAGGGATTTAAAATCGTCAAGATGGAAGAGCGGTTCGATTCGCAGTATCCGCACGGTTATGTGATCGAGCAAACGCCGCGTGCAGGGTCGCAGGTGAAAGAAGGTCGGCGAATTTATGTGATTTTGAGCAAAGGCCCGCGGCGGTTTCCGGTGCCCAAGCTGGTGGGAATTTCCGAGCGCAACGCCAAGCTGCTGCTCTCCAGGTATGGTATGGTTCTGGGTGAAAAAAGCTATGAATATTCCATCACCGTGCCGGAAGGGGTGGTGATCCGGCAGTCCATTGCGCCGGAAGTGGAAGTGCCCATGGGCACAAAAATCGATATCGTGGTCAGTCTTGGCGCGGTGCCCGACCAATTTGTCGTGCCCTCCGTCATCGGCCGGACTCTGGATGATGCTCGTGAAATCATCGAACGGGCTGGATTCCGGGTCGGGCGGATCCGGTATGAAGCGGTGGAAGACCTGCTCCCGGAAACCGTGATCAAGCAGTCTATCAAAGCGGGAACCACGTTTACGCCGGAAGAAAAGGAGAATCTGACCATCGATCTGGTGGTATCGATATTGCCGGAAAGTGAGGGCGTTCACTGATGCCGAACATACGGATTGCGCCGTCGATCCTTTCCGCCGATTTCCGCCGTTTGCAGCAGCAGGTGGAAGCGGTTGTGGAAGGGGGCGCTGATTGGATTCATTGCGATGTCATGGACGGCCATTTCGTGCCCAACATCAGTTTCGGGCCGATGGTGGTGGCGGCGGTACGCAAAGTGACGGAGTTGCCGCTGGACACACATTTGATGATCAGCCGTCCCGAGCAATATGTGAATTCTTTCCGCGATGCCGGCGCCGACCGGCTGATTGTGCATGCTGAAGCCACGGTGCATCTGCACCGGCTGGTGGATCAGATCAAGCAGGCGGGGATGCAGGCCGGAGTGGCCATCAATCCGGCAACTCCGCTGCAGGCGATCGAGGAAATCCTGCCGGATGTGGATCTGGTACTCATCATGACCGTAAATCCCGGATTCGGCGGCCAGGCGTTCATCGCCAACATGCTGGACAAGGTGCGGCGGTTGAAACGGCTGTGCGAAGCGCGTCAGACTTTTCCGCACATCGAGGTGGATGGCGGCATTGATGAGACGACGGCGGTCGATGCCGTGAAAGCCGGGGCCAACGTATTGGTGGCAGGATCGTCGGTATTTTCGCAGGCCGATCCGGCCCGGGCGGTGCGGCAACTACGTAAAGCCGCCGAACGTGCGGCCGCGGTTGCGGCGTAATGCGGTGCCGGGTTCGGGCCGATTGGACATCCAATCCAAAAATCTGGCGTAATCCTTACCGGGCTTGATGCTTGACAAACAAGCATTTAATCAGTATATTGATGAGCGTGTTTGTTCTTTTGAAATGATGATGAACCCAGCAGCAAAGGGGAACCGCACCATGGTCCGTGGCAGAGTCAAATGGTTCAACGAGACCAAAGGATACGGGTACATCATCAGGGAAGATGACGGAAAAGAGATTTTTGTGCATTTCACCACCATCGATATGCCGGGATACCGCTCGCTGGAAAACGGCCAGCCGGTGGAATTTGAATATGTCGATGGTGAGATGGGCCCGCTGACCACGCGGGTGAAACCGCGGCAGGCGGCCTGAAGCGTGTCACCGCGCTCAAAACCGGTTGACAGAACTTGTTTGAAAACGGCCAGGTACTATCCAGGCGAGGCAAAACGTGAAGTTTACACAGACCGATATCGATCACATTGCCGGCGTGCTGAACGCCCGGGTGAAAAAGATGGGCGATAACTACCGGCTGACCCTGTCCAACGAAGAAGCCGGCCGCAAAATCAGTCTCGAAATTTATCCCGATACGCAAATCGGTGATAAAACCGGCAATTTGATCATTGTATATGCCAACAATGCGTTTTTGCAATTGCAGTTTTGTACCGGTTATGTGATCAGCAAAATGCTGGGCGAGGTCACGTTTGTGGCACGGCATCAGGGCCGCATCAGCGGATTGATCGTGGAAAGCACGGCCGGCTGCTCGCTGTACGCCAATGTCGATGAATCGCTGCTGTCCGGTGATTTCACCCAACTCGGCCCGGAAGTCATGATGACCAGCATCGCGCTTTCGCTGTCGGAACAGGTGTTCGAGAAAGAAGACGGCCGGGTGGATGCTGATGCGCTGGATGATGAGACTTCCGAGTGAAGCCTTCTGAATGGTCATATTCCCATTGCGAATGTATGGAGACCTTGATTGAAGAATTTCTGGATTACCTGGCCATCGAGCGCAACGTCGCCGACAATACCCTTGCCGCTTACCGAACCGACCTGAAACATTATCAACGTTATCTCCGCAACTGTTCCATCGATTCTCCCCATCGCATTAAATCCGAGACTGTACTTGGATTTTTGAATTATCTGAAATCCCTCGAACTGGCCGATACCAGCATTGCCCGCATGTTTTCCGCCGTGCGCATGTTTCACCGCTACATCCTCAATGAAAACTACATTGATTCCGATCCGACCGAGACCGTGAGCCTGTCGCGACGGGTGCAGAAACTGCCTATCGTATTGGAAGTGCATGAGGTGGAGGCGCTGCTGGAATTACCGGATACGTCGCAGCCGCTCGGGCTCCGCGACCGGGCCCTGCTGGAGTTCATGTACGCCACCGGCTGCCGCATTTCGGAGGCGCTGCATGTGCAACAAAGCGATTATTTTCCGAAGGAACGGTTCGTGCGGTTGTTCGGCAAAGGGCGAAAACAGCGCTATGTGCCCATCGGCGAAGAGGCGGCCTTCTGGATCGAGCAATATCAAAAATTTGGCCGGCCGGTGCTGGCCAATCCGTTTGTTTCGCAAGACGTTTTATTCTTGAACCGCCGCGGCAAAAAACTCAGCCGTATGGGGGCATGGAAGATTTTGCATCGGTATTTCCAGCAGTTGAATCTCGACAAACATGTGACGCCGCATACGCTGCGGCATTCGTTCGCCACGCATCTCATCGAGGGCGGGGCCGACCTGCGCGTGGTGCAGGAGCTGCTCGGCCACGCCGACATCTCCACCACGCAAATTTACACGCACCTCGACCGGCAATATCTGCGCGAGGTGTTGTTGGAATTCCATCCGTTAGCCCGAAGACAGCGAAAACGTGCATAGGATGAGGAAAACGACATGGCAGACAACATTCGAAAAACCGATAGCGGCATTCCAATAAAAGTCTATTACGAAGAAAGCGACCTGCAGGCCAATCCGCCGGAGCTGGGCCGACCGGGAGAGTATCCGTTCACCCGCGGCGTGTATCCGGAGATGTACCGGAAGCGGCTGTGGACCATGCGTCAGTACGGCGGCTACGCGAACGCGGAAGAGACTAACCAGCGGTTCCATTATCTGCTGAAGCAGGGGCAAACCGGGCTTTCCGTGGCGTTCGATCTGCCCACGCAGATGGGCTACGATTCCGATCATCCCATGGCCGAAGGCGAAGTGGGCAAGGTCGGCGTGCCCATTTGCAGCCTCGAAGACATGGAAATTCTGTTCCGCGGCATCACTCTGCAGGACATCACCACGTCGATGACCATCAACGCCACCGCGCCGATTTTGCTGGCGCTGTATGTGGCCGTGGCCAAAAAGCAGGGCGCGGATCTGCAGAAACTCAGCGGCACGGTGCAAAACGATATTTTGAAAGAGTTCATCGCCCGGGCCACGTACATTTACCCGCCCAAACCTTCCATGCGGCTGGTGACCGATGTGATCGAATGGTGCGCCAAAAATCTGCCAAAATGGAATTCGATTTCCATCTCGGGTTATCACATCCGGGAAGCCGGTTCGACCGCGGTGCAGGAGGTGGCGTTCACCCTGGCCAACGCCATCGAGTATGTGAAGGCGGTGCGGCAGCGCGGCCTGGATGTGGATGCCTTTGCCGGACGGCTGTCGTTTTTCTTCAACAGCCACAACCACTTTTTCGAAGAAATCGCCAAATTCCGTGCGGCGCGGCGCATGTGGGCTAAAATCATGAAAGAACGGTTCGGCGCGAAAAATCCGCGAAGCATGATGTTGCGCTTCCACACGCAAACCGCCGGTTCAACCCTCACGGCACAGCAAGTGGACAACAACATTGTGCGCGTGACCCTGCAGGCGTTGGCAGCGGTGCTCGGCGGCACACAATCGCTGCATACCAACTCGCGCGACGAGGCGCTGGCGCTGCCCACGGAAGAGTCGGTGCGCATCGCGCTGCGCACGCAGCAGATCATCGCCTATGAAAGCGGCGTGACCGATTCGGTGGATCCGCTGGCGGGCAGCTACTATGTCGAAACCCTGACCAACGAAATCGAAGCGCGGGCGTGGGATTACTTGCAGCGCATTGAAGACATGGGCGGGGCGATCGCCTGCATCGAAAAAGGCTTTTTCCAGGAAGAAATCGCCCGCAGCGCCTATGCATATCAGCAGGCCATCGAAAACAAAGAAAAAATCATCGTCGGGCAGAATGCCTTTCAGATTGAAGAAGAAGAGAAGATCGAGATTCTAAAGATCGACGAAAGCGTGCGCGACCGGCAGGTGGCGAGGCTGCATGCGTTGAAGGCGCGGCGCGACGACGCAAAAGTGCGTGAGATGCGCGGCCAGCTCTACGCCGCCGCCAAACGCTCGGAGAATCTCATGCCCTACATCATCGCCTGCGTGGAACACTGGGTCACGCTGGGTGAAATTTCTGACACCCTGCGCGAGGCGTTTGGAGAGTACGAGCCCTCATGACCAAGACGGCGCAGACATACGATCCCGATGTGCTGGCCGCACGGCTGGCCGAGGTGGAGCTGATCCACGGGATTCACGTGTTTCAGTCGATTTCTTCGACCAATCTGGTGGCCAAACGGTTGGCGGAGAGCGGAGCGGAAACCGGCACTCTGGTGCTGGCCGACCGGCAGACCGCCGGGCGCGGCCGCCACGGCCGGCGGTGGGAATCACCGGCCGGAATAGGGCTGTGGTTCAGCCTGGTGCTGCGACCGCAGCGCCGGGACGACCGCTGGCACCTGTTGCCCATGCTGCTGAGTGAACTCGTTGCCCGCAGCCTGATCCGGCAATTTCACCGGCCGTTTCACGTCAAATGGCCCAACGACGTCATCGCCGATGGCAAAAAGCTGTGCGGCATTTTGTGCGAATCGAGCTCCGACGGCGGGCGTATGGAATACATGGTCGCCGGGATCGGTTTGAATGTGCGGCAAACTCCGGACGATTTTCCGGCCGAGTTCCGGGATACGGCCGCCTCACTACGGATGGTGCTGCATCAGGATATCGATCGCACCGAGGTGCTGGTGCAATTGCTGTATGATGTTTCCCAGCGACTGATGCCGATTCTGCACGGCGAGCACCCGCTGGAACTGTCCGGCTGGCGGGATTTGTGCGCCGATTTCGGTCGGGCCGTGCGCGTTCGAACGCCGCAGCACGAATGGCGCGGCGTCCTGCAGCAGATTTCCGCCGCCGGCGACCTCGTGATTCGGGATGCGTCGGGCCGAGAGCAAATCATTCCCTACGGACAGGCAAGCTTGAGGGTGGAATCATGATTTTGGTACTGGATGTCGGCAACACGAACATTACCATCGGGATTTTTGACCGCGGCGAATTGTGCTGCCATTGGCGATTGACCAGCAAAATCGCCCGCACCGAAGACGAAACCTGGCTGCTGATCAAAGTGCTTTGCGACAGTGAACGGATCGGCATTTCGGAAATCAAAGGCTTGGCTTTGGGATCGGTGGTTCCCGCCGTTTCGACGGTAATTCGCCGCATGGTGGAACGGCGCATGCGGGATGTGCACTTTGTGGAGGTGTCTTCTAAGATCGATACCGGACTGACGATTTTATACGAAAATCCCGCCGCCGTGGGCGCGGACCGTATCTGCAATGCCGTCGCCGGTTTCCAGAAATATGGCGGCCCGCTGGTGATCGTCGATTTCGGCACCGCCACCACCTTTGACGCGGTTTCCGAAAAGGCCGAGTATCTGGGGGGAATTATCGCCCCCGGACTGGAAAGTGCGGTAGAGAGTTTGCACCGCGCCGCGGCCAAGCTGCCGGCGGTAGATCTCAAGTTCCCACCGTCGCTCATCGGTAAAAATACGGAAGCCAGCATCCAATCGGGCCTGATGTACGGCGGCGCCGAAATGGTAGAGGGCCTCATCCGGCGGCTGAAAGCCGAGCTTGGCGAACACACCAAAGTCATTGCCACCGGCGGCCTCGCGTCAACCCTGGTGAGGGAGTTGCCATCCGTCGATAAAGTGGAGCCAGACCTGACGCTGGAGGGCCTGTATCATCTATATCTCCGCAACGTGGATGAATCGTCGGGTTGAGGGCGAAAGGGGGATGCGCCCCTGAACATCTTCCGTTACACCTGCTGCATGAACATGACACAACCGCACGGAGATTCAAACCGTTGTAGCTCTCTTGCAACCTCACATTTAATTAAAAATCAGACATCTTTTTTGCAATGGTTTAACCAGTTGTTGCAAGTGCATTTTCAAGCGGTTCAAAATGCACCACAATGGCTGCTAATCGGACATGCTTTTGGCGGGAATGTGCCCCCGAGGGCGTTAAATAAATTTTCAATAAAATCGAAATTGATATAACTCAAATAAAATCAGGATGAAAAGGGCGTATGGTGGGGGTGGCATCATAATTGCTAAAAGCAGATTTGGGATAATAGTGTCATCGTCGAATGCAACGTAGGGTTGAGAATGGACGATCAATTTGTGGATTTTGCCAAAGCACTCGCTGCCAGGCAATTGAAAGCCAGGACAAAAGGAAACATCCTCAAAAGAGACGAGATCCGACCTGTCGATCGAAAACGGACCATTAGTGAAGACGGTGACAGGGCTCCTTCGGTAACTCCCATTTTAGACGAGAATCAAGAAATCCAGGGAATTGAAGTCACCTGTAGCTGTGGACAAAAAATTCATGTCTATTTTGAATATCAAGAAGAAGCGAACCGAATTGAACAATAAAGTGACATCCATCCCGGTCCGGTCGAAAAGCCTCAAAAAGGATTTAAAAACCTACAGCCAGATTATCCGCCAGTTCACCGACACGGTTGCCAATCTGGAAGAAGCCTACTCGCGATTGCAGCGACGAGTGGAAGACCTCACCCTGGAATTGCGCAAGAAAAGTTTCGAACTTCGGCTGGAAAAGCATCAAAAAAGCAATATTCGCAGTTATTTAGATTATGTGTTGCTCAGCATGAACTCGGGTGTCATCGCCATCGATAAGGAAGGCCGGATCACGGTCTTCAATCGTGCGGCAGAAGCCATGACCGGCATTCCGCAGCAGGAAGCGCTGGGGAAGCATTACGCGGAAATACAGGAGCGCCTGGGCTTTTCGCAAAATCCGCTGACGGCACTGCGGCATAAGGAGGAGTACCTCGGCCTGGAAGGCCGCATTTATGCGGAAGCCGGGTCGGGGCGGAACGAAGCCCGTCATGTCCGGCGGTCCGTGACGCTGATTCGGGATCATGCCAGCCGCATTATCGGGGCGATGGAAATCCTGGAAGACATCACCGAATTTAAGCGGTTACACAAAGAATATCAGAAAGCCAGCAACTTGAATGCCCTGGGGGATATGGCGCGGCAATTTGCGCATAAAATCCGCAATCCCCTGGGTGGCATCATGGGGTTCGCCGCTTTGCTGGAACGGGATTTCGATGAAGATGATCCGCGGCGCGTTTATGTGGGAAAAATCCTCGAGGGCGTTTCAAAACTGGATAAATACATTTCTGACTTGTTATTGTTTGCGCGCCCCATGAAGCCGACCCTTGAGCGGTATGAAATTCACGATTTGTTGCAAAAGAATCTGCGAATTTTGGCGTCACAAGCGGCACGAAATCAGATATATGAACTGAAAGAATGTGCGCAGCCGGTTTTTATCACGCTTGATGCCGAGCTGTTTGCTGAGATTGTCAGTCATGTGCACGAATTCATCGGATTCTGGGGTAAAAAGCAGGCGCCAGTGGCTGTCAAGGTGATGAGCCACCCGGAGAACCACCAGGCAACGATTTCATTCCTGTTTCTACTGACGCCAAACGGTCAGAAATTGAATCTGGAAAAAGAAGAAGAGATGACCGGAAGTTTTTTGGCTCAGGAAGAGGGACTGGCCTTGGCGATTGTGAAACGGCTGACCGAAATTCTCGACGGCGTTTTTTCCATTGCTGCAGAGGGGGAAGACGGTATCGAAATTCGGCTGCAATTTACTATGAGTTAAATCGAATCGTTTAAATCACTTATCATTTGGACTGCATCATTGAACCAGCATCGAGGAGAGGGATGGAGAAAAGACATCGTGTTTTGGTCGTGGACGATGAACCTCTAATACTGGATTTATTGAAGGAGACTCTGAAACGAAGGTCGTTTGAAGTCAATCTGGTGGATCGGGGGGAAGCCGCTTTGAAGACCCTTGAATCAAGTCATTTCGATTTGATTATTACCGACGTCAAACTGCCCGATGTGAATGGGATGGATATTTTGCGGCGTGCCAAAAACCTTCCGGACAGCCCGGGGGTGATTATGATCACTGCCTATGGCACGATTAAGCACGCTGTGGAAGCCATGAAAGAAGGGGCATTTGATTACATTACCAAACCTTTCGAGATTGATGAGCTTGAAATTACCCTGGATCGCTTTTTCCGGGTCCGGCGTCTTGAGCGCGAAGTGGATGTGTTGCGGCGGCACATACAAGACGAATTTGCCCTAGAAGGCATCATAGGAAAAAGCGCCGCCATGCAACAGGTGTTTGAAGCGATTCAGATGGTGGCGGCCACCAACAGTACCGTTCTCATCCGGGGAGAAAGCGGAACGGGTAAAGAAATGGTGGCCCGGGCGATCCATGCACTGAGTCCGCGCAAAAAAGGGCCATTCGTCCGGATGAATTGCGCTGCCATGCCGGAAACTCTGGTCGATACCGAGTTGTTCGGGCATGAAAAGGGCGCTTTTACCGGTGCCGTTGGCCGTAAAGATGGCCGGTTTAAAGCAGCTCACAAAGGCTCTATTCTACTGGATGAGATATCCGAAATGGGATTTCATCTGCAAGCCAAGCTGCTTCGGGTTTTGCAAGAAAAAGAGGTGGCGCCGATCGGCAGCAACAAAACCGAGCGTGTGGATGTTCGAATCATGGCAACCACCAATCAGCCTCTGGAGGAATGGGTCAAACAGGGAAAGTTTCGGGAAGATTTGTTTTACCGGCTGAATGTGGTTCCGATTCATCTACCGCCGTTGCGTGAACGCAAAGAAGATATTCCGCTTCTGGTTCGTCACTTTGTCGAAAAATTGTGTGCGATCAACGGTCTGCCGAAGAAGGAGGTCGATAAGGACGTTTATAAATTGTTACAGGAATACGATTGGCCCGGCAATGTCCGGCAGCTTGAGAATGCCATCGAGCGTGCGCTGGTTATCAATAAAGGCGACGTTTTGAAACCGAGCCATTTTGGCTTTCTTGAAAAAGAAATGGGGAAAATGACCGATGAACCGTCAAATAACCATAAGCTGGTAGGCGTTAATTTGCGGGAACTGGAAAAGAAAGCCATTTTGGATACGCTGGCAAAAAATAAAGGGAACCGCACCAAAACCGCGCAGGAACTGGGCATCAGCGTGCGCACTTTGCGCAACAAGTTGAAAGAGTATCGAGAAAATAATGAGGTTCCGGAAGAATATCAAATCTGGGTCTATGAGTCCAAAGAATAGATGATCCAGAGCTGCAACGGAATTGATCATTCAAGCCTCTTTCGAATCGCTTCGGAAGAGGCTTTTTTGTTGTTATCAGGGCAACAATGCGATAAAACCTGTCTCATGCCCCCCTCACCGGCGTTTCTCGCTCTGCCTCTGCAAATATGAACTTTCTTTAAAATCGCACATCGACTTCCCTAAAGAGAATATAATAGATGCCGAAAGTTTTATTGAATTTCCTGGAATTTCCTGTCCTTAATTCAGCAAGTGAGAGGAAAATGAATGGCAGATGAGAAACAATCATTAGAAGCGGCTGAGGCGAATGAACAGCCGCAGGCTTCCAATGAGCCGGCACCGGCATCATCTGAGCCGTCTTCGGGGAAAACGGCTCAGACCGAAGGGGAAGCGAAAGCGGATTCAACCTCAAATGACGACGGAAATAAGACGGCAGCGAAACGTGATGAGCAATGGCGGATTCATCGCATTTTAATCGTTGAGGATGACCGGGTGACCCAGAAGCTCTTATCAACCATTTTAAGCAAAAAAGGCTATGAGGTTGAGGTTGCAGACAATGGAAGAATGGCGCTAAAAAAACTGCAAAAGTTTGAGCCGGATTTATTCATCATTGATTTGAATATGCCGGTGATGAATGGAATGGAGGTGCTGAAGCAAATTCGGAAACACAAAAAATATTTGATGACTCCGGTGATCATTTTAACATCCCAACGAGACAGAGTCTCCATTGTAAAAGTCGCCAATTTGGGAATCGACAGTTATATGGCTAAGCCGGTGAAATTGGACTTACTGGAACAAAAACTGATGGAAATCAGCAGGCCGGATGGGGTGTTACGGCGGCTTCTCAATATGCGAAATTTGCTCAATCGCCAAATCAAGCACTACAGTGAACAGGAAAAGCAACTGCATGTGCAGATAAAAGATAAAGAAAAACAACTGCTTGAGATGGAAAAACACCTGCAAGAAAAAATCAACGCCATACATTCCAGCAAACAGGTCTGCCCGAATGCGCCTAAACTGGATACGCTCAAGATGCAGTTGGCGAATAAAAAAGCCGAGCACCATCAGTGGCGGATGCAGGTGCATCAAACCCTCCAGCACTTGCAATCCGAACTGAAACGGCTGCGTGACGATTTGCAGAGCATCAACCAATTGATTGAGCAGTTCCAGGGAATGGATATTCAAAATTAAGATACACATCAGCAGTCTCTATGGGATCCAAACATCACGATGAAAGCAGTTTGTCAGGCTATCGGCAAGCGCCGGATCAGGATAAGCGGGCAAAAATTCAGGAATTGATACGAACACTTTCTCCGGATCGTGCGCCACACCTGATACAGTATCTTGTGGATCCCGATGAAAACATCCGTGCGGAAGCGTTTTACGGACTGAGTCTCATCCCTTCTGCAGAAGTGGCCTCACAACTCATCCCTCTGCTCAGTCAACATGATCTTCAAATCAAAAACCTCGTCATCGAATTATTGAGCCGTTACGGAAAAGAAGCCGTCCGCGGGCTGGCCGCCTATTTATCTCACCCCGACAAGCAGTTGCGAAAACTCTCTCTGGATCTTTTGGGCAAAATCGGTGATTCAGCCCAATGGGAGCAGATTGTTCCTTTGTTGGCGGATTCCGAGCCGATGGTCGCTGTGGCGGCGGCGGAAGCGCTGGGGCATTTAAGAGCCGCGGAAGCGGTGCCTGCATTAATTCGTTACTTTGATATCTACCCGGAAATGCCGCCGGTTGCGATCATTGCTCTCGGCCGGTGCCGGTCGCTGGAAGCCGAACGGTTTCTGGTTGAGGTCATTCATCGGCGGAATAATATTTTAACCATGCTGGTACTGGATGTTCTCGAATCATCCCATCATCCAGAAACAGCACAATCTCTGCTTCAAACTTTACCGCTGATTCCGGAGCGCTTTCATCCGCGGTTGATGAAGACCGTTTGCTGTATTCTCAAAAATATGAAAAAGCCCGCGGAAACCTATTTGGATTTTGAAAGCTATGAAAAGCTCGTTTTTCAGCTATTACAAACCGATCGGATAGAAACTTTTCAGGCCGTCTTTCACTGCCTTTCCGATTCGTTTTTGCTGGCACACTTTCCGGAACTGCTCAAATTACTCAAGAAACCGAATGCGGAAATCAGTTTAATCTTGCTGAGCAGATTAAAAACCATCAATATCGAACGGTTGCTGGAATATATTCAGGCCAATGTTGAAGAGATTTCCGTTGACAGTCAGCGTGCACTGATGCATTTGCTGGATGAATGCGATCCTGCCTGTATCCAACAACTTCTGAAAATACTGTCCGGCTCAAAAGAACCGACCATTCGGACGATGGTCGCCCAAACGGCAGCCGTGTACAGCGATCATAGCGCGTTTGAAAGCATCTTGCTTCGACTGACGAACGATCCGGAGCCGTCGGTGAAAAAAGCGGCCTATCTTGCCCTGTGCGAACATCCTCATCAGGCGCTGTTGCCGGTCTTTATTCAAGGATTGCAAACCCTTGACTTTGCCATTTGTGACGCCTGTATTCATGCATTGAGTATTTTACAGCCGGATATCATCCAAGAAGAAGTCCAAAAACTGATGGCTGACGGCCAGGTCGAACGCTTGAACTTAATTCTCACCATTTTATCGCGTTATCCACAATGCGCTCCTCAAAAACATGCTGTGGATTTATTCAATCATCCTGATGCAACGATTCGAAAAGCCGCTATTTATGCTTTTTCCAATGTTGACGATTTCCATATTCAGAAGCTCATTGAGCAAAAGCAGAAGGATTCAGAGCCGGATGTGCGATTGCACGCTTTTTATGTCCTGGCGCAAGGTCCGCCAGAACGGGCCCTGGCAGCCATCACACAAGCACTGAAGGATGAAAATTACGAGGTGCAATTGGCTGCAATCGAGGCGACACGGTTTTTTCATTTCAATGAGCTGGTGCCTTATTTGTACCCATTGCTGGAGTCATCGGACCGGCGCGTTCAGGTAAAAGCGGTTCAGGCCCTCATTCACTTATTAGGGGAGTTGGGAAAAGATGAGGTCGAAAGGCACCTGGCGGAAATGGGCGAGGAGCCGAACACGATTTTGTCAATTGCTATGCAAGAAAATGAAGAAGATATCTTAACGAACGAAACCGTTTAGATATCGGTTATTTGCCATATGGAAAAGGTTATCCTGGTTGTTGATGATTCACCCACCACCCGGAAGATTGTGTCGATGATTGTGGAAGAGATGGGACACAGGGTTGTTACAGCATCGGATGGGTTCGAAGCCATTTCACTGTTAGAGAATACGTGCGTGGATATGATCATTACCAATTTGAATATGCCACACTATAACGGCTATCAGCTCATTGATGCGATTCGTAAAGAGTATAAAGATCAGCAGATCCCGATTTTGATCATGAGCAGTGAAGATCATTTCGATCAAATTCAAAAAGGTTATCGGTTGGGAGCGGATGCGTATCTGATTAAACCATTTGTTCCCGAAGTTTTACAAAATGAAATCCGAAAATGGTTACAGAAATCTGAATAACGAAAAAGTCCGTACCTGAATATTCAAACAGTCAGTGGTTTTCAAAGGAGGTTCATGATGGATCAAATTAAATTTCTTGCAGTCGATGATTCTCCGACCATGAGACGCATCGTCGTCAATACCCTCAAGCGGATCGGCTATGATGATGTGATAGAAGCCGCCAACGGCAAAGATGCCCTGGCTAAATTGTACAGTGAAAAAGTCGATGTGGTGATTACCGACTGGAACATGCCGGAAATGAACGGCCTTGAGTTCGTCAAAGCGGTTAAATCCGATGACAATTTCAAGGATTTACCAATTTTAATGATTACCACCCGTGGAGTCAAAGATGACATTCTGGAAGCCATGCGCGCCGGCGTTTCCAGTTATATCGTAAAACCATTTTCTCCACAGACTTTGAAAAGCAAGATCGAAACCATTCTCAAACAATCCTGACGGTAAACCAAAGACCCTAACCATCGACGAGGATTGAACGTATGGAAAGAGTGGATTTTCAAAAAATACTCTATCAAATCGAAGAAATCCGTGCGCTGTTTATTTTTGCTCAGCGAGTGATCCCCTACTTGGAAGAGGTCATACGGTTCGTGCAAGAAACGACGCCTTTGATCCAGGAGGTCAACAACAGTATTCTGGATAGCTCCAGCAAAATGCCGGCTGCTGTTGCCCAACTGGACAAAGTGTCGGCTACCACGGAAATGGCAACCTCCGATATTCTGGATGGTATCGATCGTATCCTGAACCGCATCGATAACGCGCTGCAGGTGGTTGCCCGGTTCGAAAAGCAGGAAAAAGAGCGCATTCAATTGGAGAAATCGCTCATCTTAAAACTGGCAGAAACGTTGGATGGAGAAAAAGCAACACGCGAAGCGGAAGTGGAAAAAGCACTTGAGGCTTTTTATGCGGAGTCCCAAAGCCAAAAAGACCTGGAGGAGCTCCGTGAAAATCTCCTTGCTCTGCAGACCGATGCTTATGATATCATGAATCTCATGCAGATTCAGGATATCACCACCCAGCAAATTATGGCCGCGAACAGCCTCATTGAATCAGTTCAGGAAAAATTGATGGAATTGATTTCGCGGTTTGGCGCCATTGAGGCTAAACCGGTCAACAAAAAAATACGCGCCTTTGATCCGAACGCGACGTTTGAAGACCGGAGCGACATTCAGGCATTGGCGGATGAGCTTTTAAATCAGGGGGAAGTCACAGAAGTTTCCGAGGAAGAAACCCGTGAATTGGCTGTAACTGTGGTTGAAAATGCGCCGCAAGATGAGGCGGATAAAACTACTGAAGACCCGTCTCAAACAGGGGAAAAGGCAAGCCAGGAAGAAATCGACAGTTTATTCCAAAAGTTCAAGCAGTCATAGGTGGCACGACCGGAGCCGTTCAGCGGGATAAGATCGGCGCCATAAAAATTCGAGGCTGCCGGGGCGCCTCCAGGGCATTCCGTGCATCATGCATTGATGTAGTGTCATTCAAAGGCTCCGAATCATCAGGCTTGTGGATTTTTATGCGAATTTGCTATAGCGTGATCGGAGGGGAGGGATGAGCGTATCGGAACTTCAGTCACATGACCGCATGGGGGATGACGCATGGTAAAATCATCCATACAACCGGTTCGGCAACACTCGGATTTGGATGCCGTGTTGCATGAATTCTTGCAAGCCCTACAACAATTGTTGTGCGTTATTTCCACCGACAACCCGCCTGGATTCGATCAACAAAGGGACTGTTCTGAGAAAACGAATAGTCAGCCGAGTAAAATCCTGCGCTGAATCCACACCGAATTTTTGAGAAGATTCGATCCTGAACCCGCCTCAGATGATGCCGCGCCGGCGCCTTATCCCGATTGCGCGGGCTTTATCGGTGAATAAACGATCATTGACCGTGGGCCTGTCTATCCGAAGCGGATTGCTTGTTGTGAGGTCGCTGTAGCCGACATTCCAGTCCAACCAAAATCGATTTTTAAAGGCATTTCTCCGGAGAGCATCGCCCCTTCGAGACGGGAAATTTCAACCGCCCGGAGGCAAGTCCTTCCGCCCGTTTCACCGCCGTGAATGCGCTTCCGCGCCGAAATTGAGAAAATGACCGTAATTTCACGATTGTTTCCAATTCAAAACAAAATGATCAATGCGCACAGAGGCGTCTAACCGAATTAATATTATTGGATTGGCCGATTAAAATAATGTCATAATCTTAAGTCAAAATCTTGAGAAGAAATTTTCCCAGGGAGATCAAAACAGGCTCATGGCATAAGGCTTGCTTTTCCAGGGCTGAACAATTAGGAGAATGCCATGCTGTTGAAAGGGATTTTTCAGCATACAAAAATTCCGATTCTGAGCAAATCGCTTCGCGCTTCAGCCATTCGGCAACGGGTGATTGCCAACAATATCGCCAATGCCAACACCCAGGGTTACCGCCGGTTGGATGTGCGGTTCGAGGAAGATTTGCAGAAAGCGCTGCGAAAGCGCGGTGTAGGCGGATATGAAACCAATGAGCGGCATATTCCCGTCGGAAGGCCGGCTGTGGCGCGCATTGAGCCTGAAGTCTATGTCCCCAACGATCCCTCGGATGCCAGTGGCGTGAACAATGTCAACATTGAATATGAAATGACCCAACTGGCAAAAAATCAAATGTTGTATATTGCCGCGGCAAAATTCGCCGCCCGCAATTTCGATAAAATCCGCACGGCAATCCGGGGCCGGGCGTAAGTCATAGTGCCATTTCGGAAAACGAAAATCACTGAATAAGGAGGCTGTTTCGATGCTCAAAGTGGGTGTTCTTCCGGCAATTGATATCAGTGCCACCGGGCTGACGGCCATGCGGCTCAAAATGAATGCCATCGCCAGCAACATTGCCAACGTGGAAACCACACGCACCGAAGAGGGCGGGCCTTATCGGCGTCGTGAAGTGTTGATGCAGGAAGGACAGCAGCCGGTCGGATTTCCCTTTCTGCTTCGGAATGCCAAAGGTCGGCTTGCCGTGACCAATCCCCGCCACCTGCAACAGGCGTATAGCCCGCCACCGGAAGACCGGGAGCCGCTGCATGGCGTGGAAGGCAATCTGCAGATCTCCAACGATCCGCCGAGATTGGTCTTCGATCCCACTCATCCTGATGCTGATGAGAACGGCTATGTGGCTATGCCGAACATCAACATTATTGAAGAGATGGTGGATTTGATTGTAGCGTCACGGGCATACGAAGCGAATTTGACCGTGGTAAAAGCCGATAAGGAAATCGCCCGGGAAGCGCTGAATATTTAGCGGAGCCGGAGCGGCTTTTGCCATGACGGTGCTCCGGCCGTGTTACAATTGAAAATAGAGCTTTTGAGGTTTTGATTGACTGCGAAGGGCGTTTCTTCTGAAACGCAATGGCTCATCTGTGAGGGTGCTGGCTGTGAAAATTCAATCCATACATCATCAACCGGGCATCAGCCCAAAGAGCGAATCCAAATCCGTTCGTCCGGCGGAACGATCGGCGGAACCGGCTTTTGCTGAACGGCTCAAAGCCGCTGTTCAGCAGCGGGACCGCGTGGCGCAGAAACGTCTTTTTGCCGGTGAGCTCAAAGTTCTGAAAGAGCAAGAGCTGGCAAATGTGCTGACGGATGGCGAAAAGAGTTTTATCCGCAAGCTGTACGATACAGACGATGCCAATCTGTGCTACAACGGTCGGTGCGAACCGGAAAAAACCGTTCTACTGGGAAGAAAAATCGATCTCAGAGTTTGAGTCGGGCCAATCGGGACAAACTGACTTGAACCAATAAAGGGCAAACCCATGGATATCAACGGACCCAAAATCGGTGCGCTTTCCGATTTTCCCCAATTGCAGCGTTTCAAGCTGGATGAAGGAAAAAATCAGCAAGCGCAGGGACAATCTTTCGCCGAAACCCTGAAATCGTTTTTGCGTGATGTGAATCAACTGCAAAAAGAAGCCGGTGAGCACGTCGAAGCGTTGGTTTCCGGGGAAACCGTGGATATTCACGATGTGATGATTGCGGTGGAAAAAGCCAGCGTAAGTTTCGAGATGGTGATGGAAATCCGAAACAAAATTCTGGAAGCCTATCAGGAACTGTTGCGGACTCAGGTCTAATCGGGAAAGATTGATGGACGCTATGCCATTCGGAGACGGAAAAGGTCGGATTTATGATTAAAGAATATTGGAACAAAATTGTCGCCCGCAGCAGGGAGTATTGGGAGACCCTGGTCAAGTGGCAGCGTATCGCCGTGGTGGCCGGCGCTTCGGCTTTGCTGGTTGCCATCCTCTCTTTGGTGTTCCTGGGCAAAGACCAGGAATACGGTGTTCTATTCAGCAATCTTAGCGAGAAAGATGCAGCGGCGATCGTAAACCGCCTGAAAGAGGAAAATATCCCCTACAAAATCACCGATGAAGGCTCCACAATTTCCATCCCGAAAAAATTGATTTATGAAAAACGTTTGCTGTTCGCCTCCGAGGGATTACCGCAATCCGGCATAATCGGGTATGAGATATTTGATAAAAACAACATCGGGCTGACCGAGTTTGTTCAGAAGTTGAACTACAAGCGCGCTCTTGAAGGCGAGCTTGCCCGGACGATCCAGAGCTTTGAAGAGATCATCAAGGCTCGGGTGCACATCATGGTGCCGGAGCCCACATTGTTCATCGAAGATGAAAAGCCGGCCACGGCTTCGGTAGTTTTAAACCTGGTTCCCGGAAAACGGTTGCGGCCGGAGCAAGTCGAAGGCATTGCCAATCTCGTCGCCGCCAGTGTCGAGGGGCTGGAGCCGGAGAACGTCACGGTGATCGATTCACACGGCAAAATCATTTCCGATCGCAGTCGCCGCAATCCGGTATTAGAGCTGACATCCAGCCAGATCGAGCTGCAGCGGAAAGTGGAGCAGTACTTTGAAGAAAAGCTGGCATCGCTGCTTGCCGGTGTGGTGGGACCCAATAATTACGTGGTCCGTGTCACCGCGGAGCTGGATTTTAATCAGGTGGAGCGCACCAAGGAAATTTATGATCCGGAAAGCAGCACGGTGCGGAGCCAGGAAAGCGACATTTCCACCGGAACCGACCCGAACAACCCGACGCGTTCTGAGAATGTGGTGACCAATTATGAGATCAGCAAAACGGTGGAACGCGTGGTTGGCGGCGTCGGCACGATTAAGCGGCTTTCAGTCGCGGTGATGATTAACGGCACGTACCGCACCGTGGTCACCCCGGAAGGTGAGGAGGTCACCGAATATATTCCCCGCAGCGATGACGAGATTCAAAAAATCGCCAATCTGGTACGGCGGGCAATCGGATTCGATGAAAAACGAAACGACCAGATCGAAGTCACCAATCTGCCATTTGATTTGACCCGGATTGAAGAGCAAGAAAAATACTTGCAGGAAATCAATCAAAAAGAATTGCTGAATAAACTGGTTTTCTGGGGCAGTGTGGTTCTCGCACTGGGCATTTTGATTGTTCTGCTTCGAGGCATTTTTGCACGCATTCGGCCGGAATTGCCGGAACCGCCGGAAGAAGAAGAGCCTGAAGTGGAAAGCTTTGAACTCCCGGAAGACACGAAGATGCGTTTGCAGAAACGGCAGATGGTCATCGAGATTGCCAAAGACAAACCGGATGAAGTGGCGAAATTGATCAAGAGCTGGATGACTTACAAGGATGAAGAAGAAGAAATATGGAATACGAGAACCTGACAGGCCAGCAAAAAGCGGCGATTTTGATGATTGCCCTGGGCATTGATGTGGCGTCCGCCGTGCTGAAAATGCTGCCGGAAACCGACCTGGTGGAAGTCACCAAAGAGATCGCCAATCTGCGGGAGGTGTCTTCCGAGGTCATTGACCGGGTGGTGGATGAATTTGTTCAACTACTGAAGGCGCAGGAGTTTATCTCGATCGGCGGTATCGAATATGCGTCCAAAGTGCTGCAAAATGCAGTCGGCATGAAAAAGGCCTTTGAAATCGTCAAAAAGGTGCAGCTTGCCCATGATCAGGCGTTGCGGGGATTCAATTTGTTGAAGAAAGCCGATTACAATCAGATTTTGAATTTGATCAACAACGAGCATCCTCAAACCATTGCTCTGATTTTGGCCTATTTGGAGCCCAAGCAGGCCGCCAACATTTTGATGAGTTTATCGCCCGAACTCCAGCAGGATGTGGTGTACCGCATCGCCAAAATGGAAAAAATTCCGTCAGATTTACTGGCGGAGATCGAATCGGTTCTGAAACAGCAGATCGAGTCGGTGTACACAAAAGAATTGAATGAAGTGGGCGGCACAAAGGCGGTTGCAGAAATTCTGAACATGGGCGGAAAATCGCTCGAAAAGCCGGTGCTGGAAGAAATTCAAAAACGCAACCAGGAGCTGGCGCAGGAAATTCGCGGCTTGATGTTTACCTTTGAAGATATTCAGAATCTGGACGACCGCAGCATTCAACGCTTGCTGAAAGAGGTGGATACGAAGGTGTTGACCATTGCTCTTAAAGGCAGCACCGAGGACATCCAGAACAAAATTTTCTCGAATATGTCGGAGCGTGCCGCAACCATGATCAAAGAAGAAATGGAATTTATGGGACCGCTCCGGGTGAAGGAAGTGGATGACGCTCAGCGGCAGATTGTTGAAATCATCCGCAGGCTCGAAGAAGAAGGTGAAATCGTGATTATGACCGGCGAGGGCGGCGATGAATTTATCTTTTAAATTGCCGCGGCGCGTGGTCGCCATTTCCGACAAGCCCGTGAGCCGGCAAAAGCAGAAGATCGCCGATCCGGAACCCGTTTCTCCCGAACAGGAGCAAAACGAACACGCCGACACAGCTCCTCAGTCGGCTGAGGAGTCGGCATCGGAACAGGTGTTGGATGAAGCAGCGCTGCAGGAGCGCATTCAGGAAGAGGCGCAAAAGTTGGCCGAGGCGCTGGCGGAAGAGAAAGTCGAGCCGCTACGCACCATGGTGCAGCAGGCGGTGCAAGAGCTGGAAAATCAAAAACAGCTCATGCTGGAACGCATCGAAGAGGCGGCGGTTCGGCTGGCCAAAGAGGTGGCGCGCAAAATTATCCGTAAGGAGCTTGAAACGTCGTCGGAGATCATTTTGCAGACGGTCAGGGAGGTTTTGCAGCGACTGACAACGGCGGAGCAAATCATCATACGGTGTCATCCGGAGGATGCAGCCATACTGCGGAATGATCCGGACTTTCAAAGCTGGCTGGAACGGCATGATACCGCGGTCAAAATCATCGATGATGATCGGATTGAACCCGGTGGCTGTTTCGTAGAATCCGACCGGGGCGAAATCGATGCCACGATTGCAACTCAGCTCGAAGCTCTGGAAAAACAATTGTTCAGCGAAATCGATACATAGGGTTTCGCCTGAAGCACCTGAAAAAAGCGTTTTAAAAGTGAGCCGGGAACGCATGAAATATTTTCCCAACATTTTTCGCCGGTTGGAGCAGATTGAGCCGCTGGTTTTTATGGGCACCGTGACACGAATTGCCGGCAGCATGATTGAGTCCCGCGGACCGGACCTCGGACTCGGCGATCTGTGCAAAATCCAATCGCCGGATGGCAAGCACCGCTATTTAGCCGAAGTGATCGGTTTCCGGCACGGTTCTCTGATTCTCATGCCGTTGCATGAAATTGAAAAGCTGCGTCCCGGTTCCAAAGTGATCCATCATCCATTTGCCGGGACGATCCCACTGGGCGACGGCCTGATTGGGCGGGTGATCAACGCGCTCGGGGAACCCATTGACGGCAAAGGCCCGATCCGAGCCCGCGAGTACCGGAAAACAATGGTGCAGATGCCGCCGCATCCTTTGAAACGCATGCCCATTGTCAATGCGCTGGAAACCGGCGTCCGCGCAATCGACGGTCTGCTGACCATCGGAATCGGGCAGCGGATCGGCATTATGGCCGGAAGCGGGGTGGGAAAAAGCGTGCTGTTCGGCATGATTGCCCGCCGCGCCAAAGCGGATGTCAACGTCATCGCGCTGATCGGCGAACGGGGGCGTGAAGTTGCGGAATTTCTGCAACGAGACCTGGGCGAAGAAGGGTTGCGAAAAAGCGTGGTGATTGTGTCCACTTCGGATGAAATGCCCATCATCCGGCGAAAAGCCGCGTTTCTGGCTACGACCGTAGCGGAATATTTTCGCGATCAGGGACAGCAGGTTATTCTGATGATGGATTCTCTGACGCGGGTGGCCATGGCGCAGCGGGAGATCGGTCTCGCCGTCGGCGAACCTCCGACGACCCGCGGCTACACGCCGTCGATGTTTTCATTGATTCCGCGGTTACTGGAACGGGCGGGCAATAGCGAGCATGGCAGCATTACCGGAATTTACACCATTCTGGTGGAAGGCGATGACTTCGATGAACCGGTTGCCGATACCGCCCGCGGCACGCTCGACGGCCATATCGTACTTTCCCGGGAGCTGGCGGCAAAAGCGCATTTTCCGGCGATCGACGTGCTGCAAAGCACCAGCCGGGTGATGCCCATGGTGGTTTCCAGGGAACATTTGGAGCAGGCCCGGATGGTGCGCGAACTGCTGGCGGTTTACCGGGAGAATGAGGATTTGATCAACATCGGCGCATACCAAAAGGGCAGTCATCCCAGGATTGATTTGGCGATCGAGCATATCGATCGGATTCACGGTTTTTTGCGCCAGCCGATGGATGAATTTTCATCCTTCGAACAAACCCTGACGCAATTGAAATCACTGGTACAAGGAATGAATTAGGAATCTGGAGTCCGGCATGAGACCTTTCAAGTTCACTCTGGAGCAGGTGCTCGACTTAAAGGAAGGCATGAAAAAGCAGCTCGCAGTGGAAGTCACCGGCCTGGAGCAACAGGAAGCCCAAATTCAGCGCCGATTAGAACAGCTCAGCCGGGAATGGCGAAAAGAGAGCGATGCCCTGGCGCGGGATTCCCGCAGTCTGGTAGCCGCCGAATACCGGCTGCGGTCTTCCTATCTGGATTATTTAAATCAAAAAATTGAAGATGAGCGCCACAAGTTGATGGAAGTTTCCCGACATCTGGCGCAAAAGCGCGAAAAATTACTGCAATACGCCCGGGAACAGAAGATTCTGGAAAAGATCCGGGAAAAGAAGCGTGCGGAATTTCGCAAGGCGGAACAAAAACGCGAACAAAAACAATTGGATGAGCTGGCAACCCTGCGCTACCACTACAATGACCGTGAAAACACAGAAACCGGCAAAGCAGAACAATAGCGTCCAGGGTCTGACATGGATCTATCACAACCAGCAAGGCAATGTGAAAGCGGCGATCGCCGTGATCCTGTTCTCCATGCTGTCATTCGTTTTGACGTTTGCGCTGATGTGGATTGCCCTGGTTGGTTTTCAAAATCCATTTGTCGATCCTTCCGAGGAAAAAACGGTGGAAGACCTGGCGCGGGCGGATTCGTTGCGAGCCGTCGAAAGCATTTTGCAGCAGGATATTCAACGGCAACAAAAAGAACTCGAACGGCTGCAAGCGATGGCGGACAGCCTGAAGCAAGAGATCGATTCACGGGATCGGGTGGTCAAGCGACTGGAACAGGAAATTGAACGGCTGCAATCTCAGCTCGCCGGTGTAGGCGATGAACGCTTGAAGCTGCTGGCCAATATTATCGCCGGGTTATCGGAAGAAAATTTGAAAAAAGTGACGGAAAACATGGATGTCAAGCTTCTGGTATCCATTGTTTTGAATCTCTCCGCGCGGAAGGCGCAAACTGTTTTGAATGCCATGGAGCCGCGGCGCGCGGCCATTGTTGCCAAAGAAATGGCCCGAATCAGAAACATCAAAACCAATGGAGGTTAATATGGCTATGGGATTTATGCTACTGGATCAGCCGACGCTGGCCAAATCAGATGCATTTGCGCGTGCGGATTCGGGCCAAAATCTGTGGAATGCTGCGCCCCGAAAATCGGAAGAAGCGGGCAATGAGCCGTTCCGGCAGATGCTGAACCAGCGCCTTTCACAAAGCCGGAAAACGAATGCGGCATCAATCGCATCCACCGGCGAAACGGCGAGTTCTCAACAGGATCCGCGGACAGCCCTGATCCAGCCGGAAATGGGGCAGGCCAGCCAGAAAACAGAAACCGAATTCACCAACCTGTCGGCCGATTTAGCTCAGGCGGCGCCACAACAATTGGAATTCGATTTTGGCGAAGCGAGCCCCGTCCCGGTACGTCCCATGCCGCAGATGTCGGAAGCTGAAGAAACGGTAGAAGTTGAGCCGGAAAACAGGATGGCTGCAATGGTAGCGGCTGAGCCGGAAGAAAATAACGCCGGATCGGAAGAGGTCGATGCGACGGACAGTTCCATTTCCGCGCAATTTACGCTTTTGAGGGTCGTTTCTGATGTCCTCCGCGACATGACTCCGGAGCCGACGACAGGCCGTGAAGACGCGGTGGAGCGTTTGATTCTTTCAAATCGCGAACTCAAAAATATCGTCTTTGCCGCACGCAACGAAACGACATTCGCCTCCCGGTTTGAGGCGCTGATAGGCAAAATCAATCAGGAGCAGCAATCCGCCGCCGGCACGGCCCCATCCGGTAATGGTACGTTGACCCCAATCTTGCTGGCGATGCAATCGGAAACCGGAGGCGGATGGTATGAGGTGTACGGCGCATTACGCTGGCAAGACGGGGATATCGATCGTGCCCTTCTGGCGGATAACAAACCTCTATGGCAGGTAAACGTTGCCGGGAATGCCCCGGCGAACATGGAAACCATGCCGGTCGTCTATTGGCAGCCGCCACAGGGAACAAAGGCCACCGAGTGGGAAAAAGGATGGATCACCAAAATGCAAGACTTGAATGTGGTGTCATTGAACATAACCACCTCTGTCAATCCGACCTCGGCGAATACAGAGATGCTGCCGTTCCAGGACGCTTTGCCATTGCGTGATCTCCTGGCGGAATGGCAGAAAAGTCTGAGACAGGTTTTGAACGAGCAGCAGCGCGTTGCCGTGGAAATCTCTCCGAATTTGGGCGATGGCGATGGACTGCGCTCCGCCGCTGTTTCGGGAGGCGTTGAAAAGCCGTTGCATGCCGGCAGCGAAGTGACCGGACTCACGAAAGCGGCGGCTCATGCAAATCGTTCCGCTGAAATGGTCGTTTCCAATCCCGGACAGGCAACTAACCATGACGCACCGGAATTGCGAGCCCTTGAAGGCATGCGCCGGGAGCTGGCCAAACAGATGTATTTCAAAAGCCATGCCGGTACCGAATCGCCGGTCCGGCAGCCGTTACCGGGGGTAAAACATGCCATGAGCATCCGGCCGGAGACCGCCGCCACAGCATCAATGGCGGGGGAGGCGGAAGGGAATTCACAGCCGCCGGTAAGCGGTGATCTGAATCTGCGGGCTGGTGGAAACGCGGGCGCAGGGAATGCAGCGGAGCAGCCTGTCCGCGCGGAAGTGAGCAACACATCACGACACCCGGACTCCGAGACGGCACCGGAGCCGCGGCCGGACGGCAAACCGTCTTCCCGCGGAGCATGGACCGGTACGCCGCCGGTGGAAACGGTGTTGGAGCGGAGCGGTGTGGAGCCGCGAAATGGAGTGCATCAAGCCGGCCGTATCTGGAAACAGCAACAACAAAAGATTTTATTTGAGCAGATTCAACAGCAGCTCCGCGCCCGGATTCAACCGGAAACGTCATCAATCAAGCTGAGGCTCAAACCCGAGAGCCTGGGGCAGGTGATTGTGAATATTGAACTGCAGGATGGCAAAATGAGCGCCCGAATGCTGGTGGAAAGCCATGTGGTCAAACAGGTGCTGGAAAGCAATATTGACCATTTGAAAGAGACTCTCGCGGATAAAGGCATCCGGGCGGAATCTTTAGACATTCGCATCCATCAAAATGCAGCCCAGTCGGCAAAAGGTGAATCGGCGGGGCGCTCGATGGATCAATTCCCGGAGCAGGAGCGCCGTGAGCGGCAACAGCCGCAGCGGGATGCAAGACAGCAAAACGATGAACGTCCCAAACCCGATTTTGAGCAACTTCTTTAACCTCCAAACGACGACAACTTCACTAAAGATGGAGGACTTCTTATGCTGGACGCAGTCAATGCAGCGACAACTACCGATCCCAATGCCGCCGCAACGGAACGCATTCAAAAGGAACTGGGCAAAGATGCGTTTCTGCGGTTGCTGATTACCCAGTTGAATTATCAGGATCCGTTGTCGCCCATGCAAAACGAAGCCTTTGTGGCACAACTGGCGCAATTCAGCGCCCTGGAACAGATGCAGAGCATCAACCGGAATCTGGAAGATTCCATCAATGCGGACATTCTGCTGAACAAAGCCATGAACAATTCGCTGGTGACCACCCTCATCGGCAAAGATGTGATTGCCAACACCAGTTTGATTTCGTTGAGTGATCACACCAATGTGGACCTGGGCTTCCGGTTAAATTCACCGGCCAAGGAGGTCACGGTCGAGATTTATGATGCCACCGGGAAGCAAGTCCGCACGATTAAAATGGAGGGAGTGAGCGCCGGCGAACACTATGTGCAATGGGATGGCAAAGATCAGTATGGAAAATCCCTGCCTCCCGGTCAGTACACGTTTGAGGTCAAAGTCAACAACGGCGAAACCACGACCTCGGCGGATACCTTTATCCGCGGCACCATCACGGGCGTGCGTTATGACGAAGGCGTCGCCTATTTGCTGATTGGCAATCTTGAGCTCAGTCTGGGCGACGTACAGCAAATTCTCCAAAACCGGAGAGGATGATCATGGAACTGGAACACATTCAGCGAATTCAGACCGCGACTACGTCGATTGATTCCATAAGACGTATTCAACGGGATACCGGCAAAGCCGGACAGACGGAACCGGCGCAAAAAACCGATTTTGCTGAATTGCTGAACCGTGCGGTTGAGCGGCAGTCGCAGCTCCACTTTTCCAGACATGTCCAGCAGCGGCTGCAGCAGCGTCAGGTCAATGTGGATGCGGATCAGCTTCAGCAGTTGAATCAGGCCCTGCAGTTGGCACAACAAAAGGGCATTCGCGATTCACTGGTACTGACCCGAGATGCGGCATTCATTGTGAATGTGCCCAGTAAAACGGTGGTTACCGCCATGCAGCGGGATGCCGTTGCATACCGGGTTTTTACCAATATCGACGGAGCCATTGTCACATCGTAAACCCATCAGGCGTGATGTGGGCAGGACCTCTTTGAGGAATGCCCGGCTACGGAACGACTGAAGTAGCCATGAGGTTGGGGAAAGCATGGGTGAGGGATACGATTTGTGCCGGTGCCCTCAGCCTCATACGCCTGAACCCTATAGCTGTTGGACTCAGGACAGGCGGTACATTGAGTCCGGAACAAACAAACTCAAGGAGGTTAGTGCTATGATGCGCTCACTGTTTGCCGGAGTTTCCGGCTTGCGCAACAATCAGATTCGAATGGATGTGATCGGTAACAACATCGCCAACGTCAATACGGTGGGGTTCAAGGCGGGGCGTGTCAATTTCAAAGAATTGTTGGCGCTGACCCTGCGGGGCGCCACCCGGCCCACCGCAACCCAGGGCGGTACGGATCCCATCCAGATCGGCCTGGGAATGGGAGTCGCCACGATTGATACGTTATTTTCCCAGGGTAACCTGGAGACCACGGGCAAAATCACCGATCTGGCCATCGATGGCAGCGGATTTTTCATCCTGCGCTCCGGAAAGACCCGCTACTACACCCGGGCCGGCGCCTTTAGCTTTGATTCGGACGGTCGCCTGGTGGATCCGGCAAGTGGCTGGGTGGTGCAGGGAAAGATGGCGGATGACACCGGAAATATTCCGTCCAGTTCCGTCATCGAGGATATCGTGTTGCCGTTTGGTCAGAAAGCCCCGGCGCGTGCGACGACAAAAATTGAATTCACCGGAAATCTCGACGGCAGTCAGGTGCCCATCCCCAGTATTCTGGATACCGGCGTGATCCTGGCCGTGGAAAAAGCGGGAGATGATTCCGACGCGAACGGGCTGTACGCCAACGGGCAGGCGAATTCGTATATCACCGGACTGGTGCCGGGAGTATCTACCATTACCGTTAATGATGGCACGACTGAAAAAACATATACTTATGTCAGCAAGGACGGCAGCGTCGGCAATGGTCAGTTTAATTCTCTGGATGATCTTATTGCCGAAATCAACAATGACTTTGCCGCCACATCCTTCCGCGCCGACCTGGATTCCGAAGGCGCCATCGTGATGACGGATACGTCCGGATCGCCGCACACATTGAAATTCACGAGCAACAACCCGGTGTTGCAAACGGCCTTTGCCGCCGCCAATGGAGAAGTGGACAGCAGCAACAACATCACCACCAAGACCGATCAATTCTCCCGTTACGCCAAAGAAGATGAGCTCCTCATCAATTTGCGGAATTCCATCGGAACGTCCATGGGACTCGCGGCAGGGGATGTGATCGATGTTTCTGCGGTGGTCGGCGGCGAAAGCAAGTCCGGTTCCATCACGGTCACCAGCACCATGACACTGGAAGATTTGACCCAGGAACTGAATACGATTTTGGGCATTGAAAGCCTGCCGGGCGTGACCATCGATGCCGACGGTTCCATTAAAATTCAGGGAGACCCCGGTGAAGACAACGCCATTTCGTCGGTGGCGCTTCGCGTGGCTTCAAAAACGACATTCAATACCGCCATGAGCTTTGTGGTGGAGCAGGAAGCGAAAGATGTGGTCCATAGCGCGAGCATTACGGTGTTCGACGCTCTGGGCGAAGAGCATGTCATTACGCTGACGTTTAAGAAAACGCCCGTACGCAATCAGTGGACCTGGACGGCTTCCACCAATGGCAACGAAATTATTTCCAGCGGAAGCAGCGGAAAAATCACCTTTAATTCCGATGGTTCTCTGAATTCCTTTACCTTTGATAACGGATTGACAACGCTCAAGATCGATCCCAATAATGGCGCCGATATCATGGATATCACCCTTGATGTCGGTACTCTGGGTAGTTTTGACGGCATCACCCAGTTTGCCTCGGCATCCACCGCAGTGGCCCGGTCTCAGGACGGCTACGGCAACGGCGATCTCGAAAATATTTCGATTGATCGCAGTGGAAAAATCACGGGCGTCTTTAGCAACGGGGTGACCAAAACGCTGGCGCAGATCAGTCTGGCTACTTTCAACAATCCCGGCGGTCTGGTTCGCGTTGGCGGAAACGCCTACCTGCCGTCTGGAAACTCCGGCGTCGCTATTATCGGACAGGCCGGAGAGAGCATCCAGGCTGAAATCATTCCCGGTACGCTGGAGATGTCCAATGTGGATCTCGCGCAGGAATTTACCAACATGATCATCGCGCAGCGTGGTTTTCAGGCGAACAGCCGGGTGATTACCACCAGCGATGAGATGTTAACCGAGCTGGTCAATTTGAAACGGTAATCCTAATTAGCATGGAGGTGGCGCTGTTTCCAATTGCCGCTTTTCCGGCACTGGATGGTGGGAAGCTTCATAGGCCCGGTGCGCGCTGCAGGGCTTGCCGGTTTCCGGCATCCATGCC
Source organism: Candidatus Zhuqueibacterota bacterium (assembly GCA_015491485.1). GTDB lineage: Bacteria > Zhuqueibacterota > Zhuqueibacteria > Zhuqueibacterales > Geothermadaptataceae > Hydrothermovivens. The sequence continues at coordinate 34,378 of WFVT01000099.1, read as the reverse complement.
CCGAAATAGGCTTCCGACGATTGGACAGCGCCGCCTCCTATCAATAATTCTTGTATTGGTTCGATATATTAGTGAGGTGAAACATTGATACAGGTAACGCGCCTGAATGGCTCAGAAATTATCATTAACGCTGAGCTCATCGAAACCATTGAAGCCGCCCCCGACACCATTATCACGCTGACAACGAAGTCGAAATACGTGGTTCGGGAGGGGGTGGATGAGGTGCTGAAAAAAGTGTATCAGTATCGTCGTCGCCTCCGTTCCAATAATTTCTCGGACGATCTGGATGATATTTCATTCAAAAATTAGGAAGTAAAGACGATGGACATCGCAACGATCATCGGATTCGTACTCGGGCTGGCAGCAATTATTTTGTCCATTACAGCGAACGGTCCTCTCACCGCTTTCTGGGACCCGGGTTCGGCGTTCATTGTCTTCGGCGGCACCATCGCCGCTACTTTTATCAACTATCCATTGAGCGAGGTTCTGGGCATCGTAGGCGTGCTGAAGAATGCCCTGCTCTATAAAGCGCCGCCGCCCGGTGAAACGATCAAGCAGTTGGTGCATTTCGCCGAAATGGCGCGGCGCGAAGGGATTCTGTTTCTGGAAAAAGAAATGAACAACATTACCGATCCCTTCCTGAAACAGGGATTGCAGCTGGCTGTGGACGGCACTGAGCCCGATCTGATGCGCAGCATTCTTAGCACGGAAATTGCCTATTTGCAGGAAAGGCACGATACCGGTGCAGGGATTTTCGATGCCATGGGCGCATTTGCCCCTGCGTTCGGAATGATCGGGACGCTGATCGGTCTCATTCTGATGCTTGGTTCCATGGAGGATCCGTCTTCGATCGGTCCGGCAATGGCGGTGGCGATGATCACCACATTTTACGGTGCTGTGTTGGCAAACCTGGTTTTTATCCCCATCGCCGGAAAATTGAAGGTGCGCTCCAGCCAGGAAGTGCTGATTCGCGAGCTGATGATGGAAGGCATTTTGGCCATGCAAAGCGGTGACAATCCGCGGCTGGTCGAGCAGAAACTGATCTCTTTCATTGCACCGAAATTGCGCGCCACTGTGAGGAAAGAGGAAGGCTGATGGCGGAAAAGAAACAAAAGTGTGATTGTTCCGGCGGCGCCCCGGGATGGATGACCACTTTTGGAGATTTGATGTCTCTGCTGCTCACCTTTTTTATCCTGATCGTTTCTTTTTCATCCATCCAGGAAGTGGAATTTCAAAAGGCGATCGGCTCTTTGAAAGGCGCGCTGGGCGTTCTGACGTCCAAACGTTCCACCATCATGCTTTCCCCCATTAAAAACATGCTGCTCAATATTAAAATGTTGGCCATGGTCAAGCCGGAAATGGAGCGGCTGAAAGCGCTCATGGAGACGGAGGAATTCAAAGACGCGGTCAAAATTGAGGAGTTGCCCCAGGCGATAAAATTTACGCTGCAAAACCAGATTCTCTTCGATCTGGGAAAAGCGAACTTAAAGCCTTCTGTCTTTCCCGTTCTGTTGGAAATTGCCAAAATTGCTCGCAAGGTGGACGGTGTGCTTCGCATTGAAGGCCATACCGACGACTTACCGATAAAAACCCGGGAATTCCCCAGCAACTGGGAACTGTCCGCCATGCGAGCCATCAGCGTCCTGCACTACTTTGAAAACGTCGGTATTCCGCGGAGCCGCCTCTCGTGTGTGGGCTATGCCGATACGCGACCTCTGGTGCCAAATACATCACCGGAAAATCGAGCAAAGAACCGGCGGGTTGAAATTTATCTGGAAGTCGATAAAAACAATTCCGATTGGGAGATGCCTCTCGAAGCATTTCAGCAAAAATTTAAACTACCGGAAACTCGCGTGATCCAGAAATCAGAAGGGAGTGAATCTCATGGCGGAAAAGGACAAGGACAAGAAAAATAAAGAAGAAGAGGAAGAGAAAGAAAGTAAGCCGAAATCCGGCGGGGTGATGAAAACCGTTTTGATGATCGGTTTGCCGCTGATGGTGGTGCAAACCGGAGTGGCTTATTTTTTGATTTCCAAGTTGGTGAAAGTGCCGCAGGCAGCGGAGCAGATCGAGGAACCAGAGGTGAAGGAAGAAGAAGAGGAAGGGCCCGCCAAATTGTTCGTGGTGGAAGACGTCATCATCAATCCCGCCGGCACCTCCGGGGCGCGGTTTCTGAACAGCACCATTGCTCTGGAATACACCACCCCTGAGTTGGAGCAGGAATTGACAGAGAAGGAAGTGCAAATCCGCGATGTTCTGATCAATGTGCTGGCGTCCAAAACCATCCCCGAGCTGGATGGCCCCGAGGATCGGGAAGCCTTGAAACAGGAAATCCTTGAGAAGTGCAATGCTATATTGAAAAAGGGAAAGATCAAAAGAGTCTATTTTTCCAACTTCATCATGCAATAATGGTGTGGAGCGGGCATGGCAGAGATTTTATCACAGAGTGAAATTGATGCGCTACTATCGGATATAGAATCGGGTGACCAGCTTGAAGAGGTTTTAGAGACCTCGACGCAGAAAAACAAGCAGGTCAGCGTTTATGATTTCCGCCATCCCAAAATTGTCTCCAAAGAACATCTGCGTATCCTGCAGATGATTCACGAGCGTTTTGCCAAGCTGGTGGAGTCCTATCTTACCACGCGGCTGCGCACGCTGGTGGATGCCAAGCTCATCGCCGTGGATCAGGTGACCTATTCCGAATTCATGCTTTCGATGAGCGACCCGAGTTGTATTTACATTTTGAGGCTGGAAAATCTGCATGGTGAAGCCATCCTGGAAATCACTCTGCCGCTGGTGTTCTTTATAGTGGATCGCCTGTTCGGCGGTGAGGGAAGCAGCCTGGACAAGATTCGGGAAATGACTTTGATTGAACAGAAAGTCATCGAGAAAGTGGCCGAACAGTTTTCAACGGCATTGAATACAGCCTGGGAGCAGGTGATTCCTTTGGATTCAAGCATTGAATTATACCAGAGCCGCCCGAGCTTTATTCAGATTGCCCCGCTCGAAGAAATGGTTATTTCGCTTTCTCTGGAAGTCAATGTACAGGAAACGACGGGCTTTTTGAACCTCTGTTTTCCATTTCAAGTGCTCGAGGAAGTGCTGCCGAAGATGACGTCGCAGCAGATGGTGCGGTCGCGCATCAAGAAGGCGCCGGACGATAAACAGGTTATCAGTTCACGCATTGTGCGCGCCAATATCCCGGTGCATGTGGAGTTGGGACGGAAGCAAATCAGTTTGCGCGAACTGGTGGAATTGGAAATCGGCGACGTAATTAAACTGGATACCCGGATTACCGACGATTTGCCCATTCTGGTGAACAATATCGAACGGTTTCGCGGCAGGCCCGGTATTCACCGGGATCGGGTGGCGGTGAAGATCGTCCAGGTGGAAAAAGAGCGAGTAGAAATTCTGGATTAGCGGAGCGGCTGCAAAAGGAGTAAACCGATGACGGATTCGACGATTCAAGAAGAGACTTTGAACGCGCTTTATCAAGTCGAAACGGCCATTATCGATAGCTTCAAATCGATGCTGGCAAACGATGCCATGCTCTCCATTGAGATGGAGCTGCAAGAAATCAAAACGGCCGATCCGGCGGAAGTGGTTCAAAAGTTAAACGGCCCGGTGCAATGGCTGCAATCGGATGTGGAGTGGAATGCGCAAAACGGCCGGAATGTATTTTTCATGCGTGATGAAGATGCCAATGCTTTCCTGGCGCAGGTAACCGTTCAGAATGAAGCCCTGGATTCACTGGATGTCATTTTTGAGAACTGGAATGTCGCCGCAACTCAGTTCTTTGAAGAGAAACTCGGACAGCCGCCCGCTTTCGGACAGGTCAATGCGGAAACCCGGGAGCTACAAGAAGACGCCGTACAGGCCGATGAGCTCTGGGCAATCTATACCCTCAAGTTGGGCGACAATCAGTACGAGGTTCACCGGCTGTGTTCGCCGTTCTGGCAGGAAATGGCGGAAGCCGCAAACATTGACGTGACCACGGTTGATGATATCGACACGGCTGCATCCGCCGGTCTGAACACCGGAGCCATCGATGTCGAAAAGGTCAACTTCGGCAATCTTTCAGAAGAAATCGGCGATGATGACCATATCGGCTCTATCGAGGTCCTGTATGATCTTAAGCTGGATTTGGTCGTGGAGCTGGGGCGGACGAAAAAGCCCATCCGGGAGATTCTGGAATTGGCCCGCGGCTCCATTATCGAACTGGAAAAACTCGCCGGTGATCCGGTGGATATTTATGTCAACGATAAAAAGTTAGCCGAAGGCGAGGTGGTGGTCGTGGATGATCATTTCGGCGTGCGAATCACAAACCTGCTGAAACCGGCAGATCGTATTAAAAGCCTTGGTGAATCATGAAAACCAAATGGAAAAAAGCCCTGGCCTGGTTTCTGGTCGGGGTGATGGGCCTGGCCGGACTGGTGACATACACGTTGATTGATCCGGCGAATATGGCGGGCAAATCGCTTTCCGAAAAACCGGCTTTCCAGCCCGGAGTGAGCTACGGCAAATTTTTCTTTGCTCTAGTTGCCATTTTCGCCCTGATGATTGGATTCGCCTGGTTGGGCAAACGATTCCTCAACGGACGATTTTTGCAATCGAAACAGCAGTGGATTCAAATTCTGGATTCGGCTTTCGTTACCAGCAAAAGCCGGATTCTTGTGGTGCGAGCCATCGATCGTATATTGATTTTGGGCGTGACCGACCAGCAGATGAATGTTCTGGCTGAAATTTCCGATCCGCAAACCCTCGAACGTCTTGCCACCGGCTCGCGCACGGATCAGCAATCGGCCTTTCAACAATACTTGCAGCGATTTCATCAATAACGATTTTCGAGAAACATGATGCCGTTTAAAAAAAGCAGCGCAGGTTTCGTGCTGTTGCTGGCGATGATGCTGTTTTTTGCCGCTACCGGCTGGACGCAGACGCAGCAGCCGACACCCCGCGTTTCCATTACTCTTGACAACAGCGGGACTCCCCGCGATGTGGCTTTGGGACTGGAGTTGCTGTTTCTGTTTACGGTCCTTTCTCTGGCGCCTTCAATTCTGATCATGATGACTTCGTTTACGCGCATTGTGATCGTGTTAAGTTTCCTGAAACAGGCGCTGGGTCTGCAGCAAATGCCGCCCAATCAAATGATGATCGGACTGTCACTGTTTCTGACATTCTTTGTGATGCAGCCGGTGTTCGATCGGATCAACCAGGAGGCTTTTCAGCCGTACATCAACGAAGAAATATCGGGCCGCGAAGCGTTGGAAAAGGGAATAGCACCGCTGCGGGAATTCATGTTCAAGCAGACACGGGAAAAAGATCTCGCCCTATTCGTGCGCCTGGCCGAAGTACCGAGGCCCCAGACCGTCGATGATGTGCCGACCCATGTGCTGATCCCGGCGTTTATCATTTCGGAACTTCGACTGGCTTTTCAAATCGGCTTTTTGCTGTATATTCCGTTTTTGATGATCGATATGATTGTCGCTTCGGTTCTGATGTCCATGGGCATGCTCATGCTGCCGCCGATTATGATTTCGTTGCCTTTCAAACTGCTGCTGTTCGTGCTGGTGGACGGCTGGTATCTGGTCGTTGGATCCGTGATTGACAGTATCCGGTAAGGAGAAAACATGACTCAGGAATTGGTACTTTCACTGATGAAAAATGCGTTGTGGACCGGCCTCATGGTCGCCGGACCGATTTTGGTTCTGGGGTTAATCACCGGCTTATTGATCGGGATTTTTCAGGCTGTGACACAGATTCAGGAAATGACGCTTACCTTTATTCCGAAGATTCTGGTGGTGGCGCTGGTTTTGGCGCTCTTTCTTCCCTGGATGCTGAACACCATCCTCGATTTTACCCGCGAGATTTTCAACCTGATTGGCACGCTTCATTAACCGAAACCGAATTTCCGGTTGCGGTCGTGTGGCGGTCGCCGCCAACCTGAGCCGCTCTATTCAAGCCGGTGCTGGATGCAACCGGTGATGGGGCGGTTATGGGTTCCTGCCGCATCATCCATTCAGAGAGATTATAACCTTCCACTTCGGCGTTGATTTTTAGTCAAGAATTTTCGCTTTTCGCCGATTCAACCAAAGATGGAGCCGGTTGCAATAGGCAGCCTTGACCCGCCCGCGGCAATCTTTGCCCAGCATCTGATTCCCGCCCATGTCTTCGGTTTTGTATCTCATTTTTTAATAATGTACAGATGCATGATAAACAATGAGTTAGACTGTTACTGAAACATCAATTGATTCCCCTGTTTTTGGCATATCCATTGCTTTTCCAATCACGTAATTTACCCCAATCCGTTGATCGAACGCTGTGAGCGGCCATCTTATCTTCCAATGCTTGATCTCTTTTTAGTAAAAGCCGAGACCTTTTTCCTGGTGTTGGCGCGCATCCTGAGTTTTTGGATGGTAGCGCCGTTTTTTGGACATCAGGGATTCCCCATGCCGATGCGGGTGGCAGCGGCCCTGGTGATCTCGTTTCTGGTTTTTCCCAATGTCGCGCCACCGGCCGTATCCAGCTCGACGGTTTTGGATTATGCGCTTCTGGCGGGCAAGGAAGTGATTGTCGGCATGATTCTGGGCTTTGTTGCGCAGTTCATTTTTTGGGGTGTTCGGTTCAGCGGACAAATCATCAGCTTTTTGATGGGTTTTTCCATGGTGACCACCATCGCGCCGGACACCCGCGAACAGATTTCCATTATCGGCACATTTCAGTGGCTCTTTGCCATCATGTTTTTTCTGCTGTTGGACGGCCATTTTTTGCTTCTCGAGGCTCTGGTAAAATCGTTCCAACTGGTGCCGCTGGTGGATGCCACGTTGTCGTCCGGACTGGTGGCTTATGTAGCTAAGCTGAGTGCCGGCATTTTCGTGATTGCAATTCAAATGAGTGCGCCGGTGCTGGTGACGATTTTCATGACCAATGTCTCGCTGGCGATGCTCGCGCGTATGGTGCCGCAAATGAATGTGTTTATCGTTGGCTTCCCGCTGACCATTTCCATCGGATTGATTACCATGATCATTGTATCCCCCGTTTTTGTGGTGATCATTCAACATCTATTGGCCGACCTGCGTGAAAGCGTGGCGGTGATTTTACGACTTCTTGGAGCGTGAGGCATGGCGGAGAACCCGAGCGGACAGGAAAAAACTGAAGCGCCATCGGCGCGAAAGCGGAGTGAAGCCCGAAAGCAGGGGCAGGTTGCCAAAAGTACTGAGGTGAATACCGCTCTGGTGCTATTGGCAGGCACGGCGTTCTTCTTTTTCACCGGCGGCGATCTGCTGGCAAAAATTATGTATTTCTGGCGGGAACATTTGCAACAAGCCATTTTGATGCAGGTGAATGAAGAAGACTTGTTCGCGTTGATCACCAGCCTCGGATTTAAAACGCTGTATTTGCTGGGCCCTTTTTTGCTGTTGGTGAGCCTCATCGGTCTGGCAGCCAATTTAGCGCAGGTGGGATTCTTATGGGCGCCGGAGGCGCTGGCGCCAAAATTTGAAAAGTTAAACGTGATCGCCGGAGCCAAACGGTTGCTTTCGCCGCGGTCCGCAGTGGAGCTGCTAAAGAACCTGTTCAAATTGACCATCATCGGCCTGGTCATTTATGTCACCTTGCAGAGCAAGGTGGAGCTCTTTTTTCAAATGACCGAGCAATCCATCGGCTATTTGCTGCAATTTCTGGCGCAGACCTCCGGCGAGGTGATGTTTAAAGTCGCTCTGGCATTGCTCATTCTGGCAGCGGCAGATTACGGTTATCAGCGGTGGGAATTTGAGAAAAATCTGCGCATGACCAAGGAAGAAGCCAAAGAAGAGCAAAAGATGGTGGAGGGCAATCCACAAATCAAAGCGCGGATCCGTGAAGTCCAGCGCTCCGCCGCCCGCCGCAGAATGATGGCGGAAGTGCCGGAGGCGGATGTGGTCATCACCAACCCGGTGCATTATGCCGTGGCGTTGAAATACGATCCCGGCGAACATACGGCGCCGGTGATTGTGGCAAAGGGTGAGCGGAAAATTGCTCAGCGCATTAAAGCCATTGCCGAAGAGCATGGCGTGCCGATTTACGAAGATCCGCCGTTGGCGCAACTGCTGTTTAAGCGCGGCGAAATCGGCCAGGAAATTCCTATCGATGCTTACCAGGCCGTCGCCGAGATTCTGTCTTACATTTACGCGATGCGAAACCAGAAACGCAGCATGAACTAATTGAGGAACCATGGCCAGCCTGAGCCTGACGCTAAACACCGGACTACAGCGCTTTAGCGATATTCTCGTCGCGGGCGGGGTACTTTTGATCCTTGTGATCATGATCATCCCGATTCCCACGCCGGTACTGGATTTCCTGATCGCCCTGAACATTGCCATGGCGCTTGCGGTGCTCATGGTGGCCATGTATATGACCGAACCGCTTCAGTTCAGCGTTTTTCCCGGCTTGCTGTTGATTCTGACGCTGTTCCGTCTGTCATTGAACATTGCCTCCACTCGTTTGATTTTAGGAGAGGGCTACGCCGGCAGCATCATCACTTCATTCGGCAATTTTGTCGTCAAAGGCAATTACGTTGTCGGTTTTATCATCTTCCTCATTCTGGTGATTATTCAGTTCGTGGTGATTACCAAAGGTGCCGGCCGGATTGCGGAAGTAGCCGCCCGCTTCACACTCGATGCGATGCCCGGAAAGCAAATGGCCATCGACGCGGATTTGAATGCGGGATTGATTGATGAAGCCGAAGCCAGAAAACGGCGCGAGGACATTTCCCGGGAAGCCGATTTTTACGGCGCCATGGACGGCGCCTCCAAATTTGTCCGCGGAGATGCCATCGCCGGATTGATTATTACGTTTATCAATGTCATCGGTGGATTGATTATCGGCGTGGGCCAAAAAGGGATGGGATTTGCCGAAGCGGCGCAAACGTACACCCTGCTCACGGTGGGAGACGGACTGGTGTCCCAAATCCCCGCGTTGATTGTCTCCACTTCCGCCGGTATCATTGTGGCCCGCGCCGCTTCCAATGCGCACCTGGGCCAGGATTTAATCAGCCAATTGCTGTTTGAACCGCGCGGTCTCTATATCATTTCCGGGGTGCTCGCTTTCTTCGCGCTGACTCCCGGGCTGCCAACAGTGCCGTTTTTGACCCTGGCCGTTCTGGCGTTTATCACCGCCCGGTCGGCACAATCCGCAATGGTAAAAGAGAGTGAGGAGGAAGAAGAAGCGGAGAAAGAAAAAGCCGCCGAGCCGGAACCCATTGAAGAGGTGGAAAAATATCTGCATGTCGATCCGCTGGAACTGGAAATCGGCTACGGACTGATACCGCTGGTGGACCCCGAACACGGTGGGGACTTGCTGCACCGCATCACTATGATCCGGAAACAGGTGGCCCTGGAACTGGGCATTATTATCCCCCCGATTCGTATCCGCGATAATATTCAGCTCAAGCCGGATGATTATGTGGTGAAATTGCGGGGCCATGAAATCGCCCGCGGAGAAGTCCGAATGGGCCACATTATGGCGTTGAATCCTGGAACTGTGAGCAAGCCCTTGCGGGGCATTGAAACCGTGGAGCCGGCTTTCGGATTGCCCGCTCTATGGATTCCAGAGTCGCGGCGGACGGAAGCCGCCGCGGCGGGATATACCGTTATCGAACCGGCGGCCGTACTGGCCACACATCTCAAAGAGCTCTTGAAACGGCATGCGCATGAGTTGCTTGGCCGCCAGGAGACCCAGAAACTGATCGATCATGTAAAGAAAGAGTATCCCGCGGTGGTAGAAGAGCTGATCCCAAATCAATTGTCGCTGGGAACGGTGCAGAAAATCTTGCAAAACTTGCTCAAAGAACGCGTGTCGATCCGTGATCTGGTGCGAATTCTTGAAATTCTCGGCGATTCCATCCAGTTCAGCAAAGACCCGGACGTGCTGACCGAATATGTTCGAAACGGGCTCAGTCAGACCATCCATGAACCCTATGTGGCCGATGATGGCGCCATCCACGCCATGACGCTCGATCCGGCGCTCGAGCGGCTGATTTCGGAATCGGTAAGAAGCGGCGAAAGCATGCTGAAAATTCCCAATCTGCCGCCTGACGTCTTAAAGCAGATCTACGAACAGGTCAAGGCGCTTTCCGACCGGCTGATGGATGAAGGCAAGCCGGCGGTGATGGTTGTATCGCCCGGCGTGCGTCTCTACACCCGCCGGCTGGTGGAAACCGTCTTCCCGGACCTTGCGGTACTGGCAATCACAGAAATTCCGACTCATATCGAAATCAAGTCCATTGGAACCATACGAGTGAGCCATGAGAATTAAAAAATTTAAAGCCGATTCGCTCAATGCCGCGCTGAAGCAAGTTCGAGAACAGTTGGGCGAAAATGCATTAATCCTGAGCACCAAGCGTCATAAAGCGGGGGGCAGTGGAAACGCCTCGTATGTCGAAGTGGTAGCCGCTGTGGATGAAATGACCGCGAAGCGGCGTACACGGACGCAGCGCACCACACCAATGCCCCAACAGGCGGCAAGCGGGCGCTCCGCACGCCGGACTCATTTTGCAGCGCGGATGTATCAGCAAAATGGGGGTGCAGAGGGCGAGTCTCTGGCAACGGTTTCTTCGATGCAGACCGCCGAAACTCGAAAACCGGCTGCAGGCGCGCCGCCGGAGCCACCTGCTGCACCGGCCATCGATGTCAATCATCCGGTGTTAATGCGACTTTATGCCGCGATGAAAGTCGCGGGCGTGCATCATGAAATGATCCGGCGGTTGACCCATGATCTGAGCCTGGAAATCCCCCATGGTGGATTGAACTCGGTCGAGCGATTGCAAGAGGCTCTGAAATCGGGTTTCATGAAATTGATCCGGTATGCCCCTCTGGACATCCGGCAGGCGCCGAAACCCATGGCCATTGCATTTGTGGGGCCGACCGGCGTGGGCAAAACGACCACCCTCGCTAAAATCGCCGCCCGTCTGAAAATTGAACATAAACAAAAAGTTGGACTGATTTCCATTGACACGTTCCGGATCGCCGCCATCGACCAATTGCGCACCTTTGCGCATATCGCCGAACTGCCGCTTCAGGTGGCGTATCAGCCTGAAGAATTGCTACAGGCACTGATTGAATATCAGGACATGGATTTCATTTTGATCGATACCACCGGGCGCAATCCGCGGAATCCGGAATACCTGGATGAGTTGCAGCGTTTTCTCATGCCTCTGCATCCGCTGCAAATGCATCTGGTGCTTAGCGCCACCACGCGTTATGCGGAAATGGAAGAAATCGTCCAGCAGTACAGCCGGATCGGCTTCCATCGGTTGCTTCTCACCAAAATTGATGAGGTCATGCATCCGGCCATCGTTCTCAATCTGTTTAAGCTGGCGAATTCTCCAGTAACCTGGGTAACCAACGGACAAAATATCCCGGAAGATTTGCTGGAAGCCGGAAGCGAAGCGCTGCTGAATGCAATTATTCGAGGATGGGATTTGAGCAAATGGATCAGTTGAGCGGATTAAGACAAATATTGCGGAACCATGAAATGGCTTTCCCGGCCGCGTTCCCGGGTAATCCGGTCGTATGGGGTGTTTGCAGCGGGAAAGGCGGTACGGGCAAATCGCTGCTCGCCGCCGGGATCGCGCTTACGTTGTCGCGGCTGGGTAAGAAGGTGCTGCTTCTGGACGGCGACTTTCATCTTCCCGGTTTGCGCGTGTATTTCAACCACCTGCAGATGCATAACGTTCCGGTTCAAGCTGCCGATATATTGGAAATAGGAAATTTCATCTCTGAAATAAGTGCCAACTTTCATGTTTTCTTTCCCAAAATCGACGAACCGGTCAGTGAGGAAACCCGGGAGCGGTTGCTCAACAAAATCCAGCAACAACTGCCGCAGCGGTACGACATTTTGATTGCTGATCTCCCCGGCGGCTTTGCCGGGATGCACCGCTGGTTTGCCGCAAACAGTGCTTTAATGACCGTCGTGGTTGGACAGGATTACGGCTCTTTTTCGAACAGCTACGCATTGATCAAATTGATAAAACAGGCTCAGCCGGAAATCAGAACCGGACTCTGGGTGAATCTGACCCCGAGTGAAGAAAAAGCGGGCCTGCTGCACCGAAAACTGAACATGGCTGTTGAGCATTTTTTGGGGCAATCGGTTGCGCTGCATGGTTGGACGCCGATGATCCCGGATATTCAGAGAGAAATGGCGGAAACGCGGTCCATGGTTTTATGGCCGGCCGAAATGCACTTGTTCCGCCTGATCGAAGCCCATTTGAAGCGATTTTTGACATCCGTAGTCTGGCCAAAAGGAGAAATGCATGCAGAAGTTGCATAGTTTGGAACGGCAAGTCTGGAGGAGGATGCCATGACGTTCAAACTATCGCTCGCTCTTGCGGTGCTGGTGTATTTTCTCCAGATCATTTCCGGCGTTCCAATTGACAAGAGTCTGATGCGTTCCATGCTGTATTTCGTTGTGTTTTATACGGTTATCTCCATCAATCAAATTATTTATTTGCATATCAAATTGCACATGATCCGGCTGGAACAGGCAAGACGGGAAGAGGAAAAAAGACGGGAGCGGGAAGAGCAACAGCAAAGAGTAGCAAAAACCATCTCCGGCTTTTTCAAAGGCAACGAATAAAACAAAATGATAAGCCTATAGATTTGAGTTAAACACCTAACGAATGGAGCTGCACCATGCCGAACACCGAGCAAGAAATCCTGTGGGAACAGTACCTGAACGGCGGAGGGCCTGAAGTCCGGGAACAGTTACTGTTGAAATATCTGCCTCTGGTGAAATATGTGGCCGGAAAAATGATGGCCACCCTGCCGTCGTCGGTGGATTATGATGATCTGGTCAGCGCCGGAGTGATCGGGCTCATCGGCGCGCTGGAACGTTTCGATCCCAACATGGGCGTCAAATTTGAAACCTTTGTGCTGCCACGGATTCGTGGCGCGATCCTGGACGAATTGCGCAAACTGGACTGGGCGCCCCGTTCCCTGCGATCCAAGGCTCGCAAATTTGATCGCACCATGCAAGAAATGGAGAAAGAGCTGGGCCGTGCGGTGAGTGAACGGGAAGTGATGGAACGTCTGGATATGAGCGAGCAGGAGTTGATCGCGCTGACCCGGGACGTGAACAATGCCATTCTGGTTTCGTTAGACGGCCCTGGCATCGATGATGGAGAACAGACCACCTCCATGTATGATCTGGTAGAAAATACAACTTCTGATAACCCGTACAGCTCCATCGAAAAAGAAGAAATCAAACGGCTCCTGGTGAAAACCATTGAAAAATTGCCCGAGCAGGAAAAGATCGTCATGGCGCTGTATTATTATGAAGAGCTGACCCTGCGTGAAATCGGGCAGGTGCTCAATATAACCGAATCGCGCGTGTCTCAGATCCACAGTAAAGCCGTAAATACACTGCGAAGCCTGTTGTTGGAAGAATTGACCAATTATTAAACAAGCGGAGGTAATTACCGGCAAACGTTGCGAAAACGTCAAATAAAATCGGGTCTTTTTTCGGCCGATAATAAAAATAAAAAGCATTGATCATGATTCGGCCCATCGATTTTCACGATCAGCTTACCAAAACGCCTCTCATCGAAAAAGTGCAGCAGGCGGAAAAGGTGGCAGAGGAAGGCCAGCAGAAATTTCAGCAGTTGATAGCACAGCACTCGGCTGAAAAACAGGTGCAGACCACTCAACCTGCTCATCAGGATGAGCAAATCGTTGATACCTACGAAAAACAGCGGCAACAGCAACAAGACCAGGCTGAGAAAGAAAAAAAACGGAGCCAGCCCGCCCGAACCGATCCGGATGAAGACGAACCAATCATGACTCAGCTTGGTTTTGAGATCGACTTAAAGGCCTGACCGAACCACCTCATTTCCAATTTCCAGACGGCTCTCATCTTTTATTCAAGATTCCTGCAGACGTTTGCCTTTGTGGATGCAAAGAAAATTGAATCCGTCTCCCTCAAACAGGTAACCCATATTTCAGGATGAAACCATGGCGATAAAACCGAATCGTTGGGTTTATAATTTCATTTTCCTGTTATTGTATTCTGTACCTGCGGCCTCTCAAACCGAAAGCCGTATTCAACAAATTCAGGTGCAGGAGTATGACCGCTTCTGGCGACTGTCGTTCCATTTGAGCCGGAATGTAGAATATCAGCTTCAGGATTTAACCGACGAGAACCGGGTTATTCTGTCCATTCCAGCAACCCTGGATTCCGCGGCAACTCTTCCGCCGCCTCTTGCTCTGAATGTGCACACCACCTCCGGTGATGGTCAAAGCCGTTTTTCCATTTCCCTGCCGCAGTCGTTTAAATTCGATCATTTTTACTTTCCGCCGGGACGAAAAATCGTCCTTGATTTTTACCCCATTTTTGAATTTGAATCCGCCGTGCAGAGTTATGAAATGGCCGGACGCGCTTTGAGCCGCGGCGATACACTCCGCGCTGAGCAGTTGTATCGTAGCGCCATTTTACAAAATCCGGGGTTGTCGAATGCCTATCTGCGGCTGGGGCAAATTTACTATTGGCGGCGCGATACATCGGCGGCTCGGGCGGCGTTTCAGCGCCTCGTTCATGATGCACGCCCCGACCTGGCCGCCAGAGCCCAGGCTTATCTGGATAGCCTTAGCCAGCAGAAACCTGCCGCACCGACGTTCATTGCGCAGGCGGATACAACCGCTCAGGCGGCGATGGATACCGTGGCCATCGCGGCTGCAGCCGACACGGTAACCGGTTCGGTAAACGAAGCTCAGTCGGACTCGATCGGCGCAGCAGCAGCAACGGCGAAAGCGGCCCCCAGGCCCATTATTGTGGCGCGCCGGAAGCTGCCCAGGCCATGGTATGCGCAAATTTTCGACGGATTGGCTCGAATTCCGGCGAAGGCGGTTTTGGTGGTTGCGGCGCTGATGGCGTTGGCAGGAGTCTTTTTCTGGTTGCTTGCCATGCGGCCGCGCCGACTCCCCCGAAATCAGGGCAGGGAAGCCAAGCGCATCAAACGTTTGTTGAAACTCATCGAAAAAGGCAAGCATCGCCGGATTCCGGGGATCAATGATACGCGAACGGCTTCAGAAAAGGGTGAACAAGCCCGGGTCGATTTGATTGATGAAAGTGAGGCGACGCCATTTGCAATGGATTCCGCCCCGAGCCCGAGGATGACGCGCCTGCGCCGTCTGGTCGATGAAGCTGTATTGCCGGAACGCCCCACTCCGCATACGGCCGGGCGTGAATCCCGGACGAGGCGTATGGCGGCTTCCACACCACGGGCGGGCGACGATCGCCGGCAGGAATTGAAAAATGCCGCCAGCAACAAGCGTCAGGTTCTGCAGTTGGCTTTGCAGGGCAAATCGGTGACTCAGATCGCCCGTGAACTCGATATGGGCGTGGGCGAAGTAGAGCTGATACTGGGATTTGGCCGTAACATGCTCACAACGCCCCGGGATGAAGACACCTCACTGGATTTCGGAATTTGATTAATCTGGAACCATGGCGCTTTCCCCATTACAACAATTCCTCAGCCGTGCTGTAGCGCGTGAAATTCCGCAGGCACGGTTTGAATCATTTTTCCAGTTGAATCAGGTCAAAACCGGTCACGTCCTCAAACAGATCGACCGGAATTACTTCCTGATTCAAATCGGTCCTTTCCGCCTGCTCTCAAAAAGCGAACTGCCTTTGCAGCCCGGACAGCGGATTTGGGTGCGAGTGGCGGGATTAAACCCCGGCCTGCACCTGCAGCTGCTCCCGGCGGAGAAAAAGCCGGTCGGCGGTATTCGGGGATTCCCGCCAATCGAAGCGCAGGTGACCGAGGAATTCGCCCAAACGGTCGTGTTTTACCTCAGCGACGCCACCGAATCCCGCAAACCCAGTTTGAGGGTCAGCTACCATCCATCAGCCAAAAATCAGCAGCGACGCCCGATTAAACAGATTACCCTGTTCATCGATTTCGAGGGGATAGGCCGCACGGAAGTCCACCTACAAGCAGCCTCCCGCGGATTGCGAATCCAAATCGCCAGTCCCAATTTACGGTGGGTTCATCAGCTCAAACAATCGCAGCAAGCATTGCAAACCCGGCTCGCCGGTAAAAATGGCGTGCCGTCTCCGCTGATTCAAATTGTACACCGTGGGTTTTAACGGTTTAACAATTTCTGTGCCAGGCAACTCGCTGAGGATGTTTAAAATCCGTCACAAACCGTAAAGATGCCGGGGATGCGCCGATATTTTGGGAGAACCATCGAAAATCATGCAGAAGCACGAAAAATACAAACGAAAAACGGCCGTTGCCCTGAAGTATGATCAACCGCAAAATCAAGCGCCAGTCATAGTGGCAAAGGGCCAGGGGAAAATCGCTGACGCCATTTTGGCCCTGGCGGAACAGCACGATATCCCCATAACGGCAGACGATTTACTGGCGGAACAGCTATGGCAGTTGGAACTCCATTGTGAGATTCCGGAAGAACTGTATGAAGCGGTGGCAGAGATTTTAGCCTATGTTTTTCAGCAGCGCCGTCAATTCGACACCAAGGCAACGTGATCCATGAGCGATAAACCGCTGAAAGTTCGCGAAGTTTCCAATCAGGAACTTCAAATTACGCTGATGAGTCGGAATGAACTCATCCGTGACTTGCGGCAAAAAATCAAGCATTTTGCCAAGCAGCAGGGTTTCGGGGATGAAGATGTGTTTGAAGTGCAATTGGCCCTGAATGAAGCGCTGGCCAATGTGATTGAGCACGCCTATCGGGGGGATCAGAACGGACGGATCGATGTGAAGTTTCACGCCGATGCCAACGGCGATCTGGTGATTATTATTAAAGATTATGGGCAAAAATGCGATCCGACGCGTTTGAAACCACGCGATTTGGATGAACTGCGTGATGGGGGACTTGGCCTGTTTTTGATGGAAAAACTGATGGATGTGGTCCAGTTTGATTTTTCTCAAGACGATGGGACGGTATTGACACTGATTAAGCGAAAACAATGCCAAAAAGAAGCGTGACAGACAGACCGAGGTCAACATGGAGCCAACGATTGAAAAACAGCAGGATGTAACCATTATAAAGCCCGAAGGGGAAATCGATACTCACAACTGTGAGACCTTAAAACAGACCATTCAGAATGAATTGCAGAAGGGGACAAAGCGGCTGCTGATCGATATGTCGCAAGTGTCCTATATGGATAGTGCGGCATTGGGAGTGTTGGTCAGCGGGTTTAAAAATGCGCGGGCGTCGCGTGCGCAATTCAAACTGGCGAATATGCAACCGGCGGTCGCGAAAATTTTTCAGCTCACCCGATTGAGCAAGTTCTTCGATATCCATAACAGTTCAGATGAAGCTATAGCGAGTTTCAAATAACCAAGAGCAGGAGCCATGGACCGTATTCAAGTTATTCGGGAGCGGCTCGAGGAGCGTAGAGAGCGCTTCGGACAGCATGAGATGGATCATTTGCTAAAGGAAGGATTCACGGAGTGCCTGAGTGCACTTGCCGAACAGGTGGAGTTCGAGGCTGCAACTTTGTATCTGGTGCTGCGGAATTCGAAAATGCTGCATCGGGTGGCGGATTACAACGGTGGTGTGAATTTTATCGAACGCGTGCGTTTTGATCATGGCTACGGCCTGTCGGCCTGGGTCGCGCAGAAGCAGCGCCCCATTTATTTGCCCGATATCCACCGCGGCAGCCGACATGGGGTCAATCCCATCCGATCCTACCTGTCCCTTCCCATTGTGATTCACGACGACCTGGTGGGTGTGATCAATTTTGCGCACACCAAACCGCATGCGTTTGAACGGACGGAAATGCTGCTGATTCGAAAATTCATTGAAAATCTGAAGCCGATTATCAAATTATTCTACCGATACCACGGCAACGCTCGCTATGAAGAAAAAGATATTGATCGTCGATGATGATGCCAATCAACATAAGATCAACCATTACTATTTTACGAAACACGGCTTTGAGGTCGTCTCCGCGTATAACGGAGAGGAAGGCTTAAAGAAGGTTTTGAGCGAACGCCCGGCACTGATTCTTCTGGATTTCATGATGCCGGGCATGAACGGAGATCAGTTTCTCTACCTGCTGCTGAATGATCCCCAATATAAAGATGTGAGTCGGACTCCGGTGGTGATGCTTACGGCTGCCGGACATGAGCGCAGTTTTGTCGAGCGGCTCATGGAACGGGGGCTTTCCGCATACCTGCAGAAACCTTTTGGGGAGCATGAACTGATCAATGTGGTGGAAAATGTCCTGGTGAATCATGAAAAATACGTCCACCAGGAACAAAATATCGAGAATCTGCGTGAGAGCCTCGATTTTCTCAGCAACATTCTGCAAAATTTCCCGGGGATCATTTTTACCACATCATTGGATGGAAGAATATCGTTTTTTACCGAAGGCAGCAATCCAATGTTGGAAACGCCCAAAACCAGTATCCTGGGCCGTTTGATTTTTGATATTTTCGATATCCAACCCCATGAACTGCAATCCATGCTTTCTCGATTGAAGAACGATAACACAGCGATCACGATCGAAACGGTTTTACGGGATCACGACTCGAGAACGATTCCGGTGGAATTGTCGCTGTCTATTTTCCGGGACAAGAATGGGCATATTGCCGGAATTCTCGGCCTGGTCAAGGATCTCACTCTGGTCAAAAAATTGGAGCAGGAAAAAATCGAAAAAGAGCGGATGACCGCTATCGTCCAGGCCATGGCGACCGTGAATCATGAAATCAATAATCCGCTCACCCCCATTCTTGGAAATCTGGAATTGATTATGGAAGAGGCGCATTTGCTGCCGGATTCCATTCGTACCAAGCTGAAAAATATCCAGGAAAATGCCCGCCGGATCGCGGAAAATGTTCAAAAAATGCGCAACATTTCGCGTCCCGTCTTTAAGCAGTACTATGACGGTGAGATGATCATCGACCTCGATAAATCGCGGTAAAACGTGAGAAACGTCTCGGAATCAATCGCCCACTTCAGGTAAAAATTGCCGCCTGATATGTAATCCACAGGTGACTTGCCTTCCCCCAAGAAATCCCAACCGATTGAAAAAACAACCATTAAGCGGTTAACAACACTTAAAATAAATTGGTGCTTCCTGGCATATCCATTGCCTTCCTAAAAGACAAAAGAATGTGAGGGAATGCCATGATCAAAGGGATTTTTACATCAGCTGTGAGTATGTTCGCTCGCCGAACTCAGCAGGAAATTCTTTCCAACAATCTTGCCAATGTAAATACTGCCGGATTTAAGCGCGATCGAATTTTTTTTCGCAATACATTGGATTCAGCAGCTTTTGTGAGGCGAGACGATCCGCAGCAAGAGCAACAAGAACTGCAATTTTACACGGATTTTTCGCAGGGGCGCTTATACAAGACCGATGCCTTGCTGGACTTTGCCATTGAAGGCGATGGATTTTTCGTTGTTGATGGTGGAAACGAACAGCTTTATACCAGGAACGGGCATTTTATCATCAACGAGAACCGGGAGCTGATGACCAGCATGGGGCAGCGCGTTTTGGGTGAAAACGGTCCAATTATTTTGCCCGATGGTGACTTTTCGGTCAATCACAACGGCGAAATCCTGGATGCTAACAATCAGGTGGTTAACCGTTTTCTGGTCGCCCGTTTTGATGATCCCAATTTGTCCCTGATGAAAAGGGGAAACAATTTGTTCATGAGACGGCCGAATGCCCCGGAGCCGGAAATGGCGGCAGCGCCCGTACGTCAGGGGTATCTGGAAAGCGCCAATGTCAACATCATCGAAGAAATGGTGGACATGATTGTCGTCCTTCGCGATTTCGCCAACAACCAAAAAACCATTCAAGCACAGGATGATACCCTGCGGCAGGCCGTTACGGAGTTGGGGCGGATTTAGCGTGAAATCATTGAAATCAGGTATATAAACGCAAAGGAGTTTCAGGAACCATGTTACGTGCCTTAAGAACCGCTGCAACCGGGATGTTCGCACAGGAATTGATGGTGGATACCATCTCAAACAATCTGGCGAACATCAACACCACGGGATTCAAAAAGTCAAAAGTGGAGTTTCAGGATTTGCTGTATCAAAATCAGCGGTCCATCGGCGCCGCGAACGTTCAGGGAGTGAATATCCCCACAGAAATTCAAATCGGTCATGGGACGCAACCGGTGAGTGTGCAAAAGATGTTCTTTCAGGGCGATATCGCGCAAACCGACAATCCGCTGGATATTGCCATTGACGGAAACGGATTTTTCCAGGTGATCCGCAACGATGGAACCTTCGGTTACACCCGGGATGGTTCTTTTAAAATTTCGGGAGATGGCCGGATCGTCACCTCTGACGGTCTGGTATTGGAGCCGGAAATCACGATTCCGCAGGACGCTCAGGAAATTCACATCAGTCTGGACGGCGTGGTTTCAGTCCGGACGGCCGGCGATGTGGCGCCGGTGGAAATCGGCCGCATCGAACTGGTCCGCTTTATGAATCCGGCCGGATTGGAGAGCATCGGCGGCAATATTTATTTGCCGACGGCGGCTTCGGGAGAGCCCATTACAGGGACGCCCGGCACGGAAAATTTCGGCACGTTGCGTCAGGGATTTCTTGAAATGTCGAATGTTCAGGTCGTCGAAGAGATGGTCAACTTAATCGTCGCGCAGCGTGCTTATGAAATTAATTCCCGGGCGATTCGGACTTCCGATGAAATGCTCAATATAGCCGGAAATCTCCGCAGATAGTGAGGGGCTTATCATGAAATCGGCGGTTCGCATGGTTGTCATCGCGCTGTTGCTCATTCTGCCGTTCCGGGAATCAGCCACCGGTCAAACCAAGAAGTACATTTTGCACCTGAAACCCGAAACGGTGGTGGTGGGACCTTATATTTATCTGCACGAAGTGTGTGAGATAAAACCTGAGTCGAAAAGTTTTCTGAAGAAACTCAAAAAAGTCAGAATTACCAAAGCGGCGCCGCCCGGAGAAAGCAAAGACATTTCGTTAAGTCAACTGCGTCTGGTGTTGCGCCATGCCAAGCTGGAAAAATTCATCCGGCAAATCAAAGGGCCCAGGGTGATCCGGGTGAAGACCGGGCACAAGGATATCACGCGCATGCGCATCGAAGAATCCATCGGCCAGTTTTTCCGCCAGCGGATGCGGGAATTTGCCGGGGATTGGCGTCTGGAATTCCGGCGGATTCCAGATAGCACCGCGGTGCCAGTGGGTCCCTTTGAGATGGTTGTCCAGCAAAAGCGGCCGAAACCACGCGGTTATCAGCTCGTGGACGTCCAAATCGTTCAGCAAGGGGTTCCAATCAAACAATTTACCGTGGGACTGGTTTTGCGTACCTATGAGTCCATTGCTGTCGCCACGCGCCGTATCAAACCCAGAGAGCCGCTGCGGCCCGGCGATATTGAAATGAAAATGCTCGAAACCACGCATTTATCCGGCGAGCCAATCCGGCAATCCCGGGCCGATTCAATCTGGGCGCGTGTGGTCATACCGAAAGGCAAAATCATCACCGAACGGATGATTGAACGGATTCCGGATGTGATTAAAGGTAGCTGGGTGCGGCTCGAGATCGAAGCCGGGCAAATTCGGTTGGAGACGCGCGCATTGGCGCAACAATCCGGCAATCGCAACGACTGGATCCGGGTATGGGTCAAAGATACCCGCCGGGTTTTAAAAGGACAGGTTATCGGACAAGGGAAAGTTCGGGTGCTATTATGACCATCAAATGGAAGTATTTATGGATGGGGGTGATTTTGGGCTTTTTTCTGGCCGCGCAATCGCCCTCGCAAGAACGCTCATCCTCCAACATGCTGAATCTTTTTGGGGATGTGCGTGCTCATCGCGTGGGAGATATCATTACCATCAATATCGTGGAGTTCTCTCAGGGCAGTCACCAAACCGATTCGCGTACGGAAAAGGAAAGTCAAATCGGCGTGAAAGGAGCCGGAAACGGCGCGGCGAAATTTCTGCCGCTGTTCGGGATGGATGCGCAGAATTACGTCAACTTCTCAGGGAGCGGAGATACGAAACGGACCGGCGTGCTCAAAGCCAAAATGACGGCCGTGATCAAGTCCGTTGATGAGAATGGAAATTTCATCATCGAGGGAACGCGGGAAGTGGAGGTGAATAACGATCGTTTGCTGATGCTGGTCACCGGGATCGTGCGGCCGGAAGATATTTCCAACGATAATATCGTGATGAGCTATCAGATCGCCAATGCAAAAATCACTTATAAAGGAAAGGGCCATGCCGATCGAAGCCAAAAGCCGGGCTGGATTACGCGCATTTTTAACTGGCTGTTTTAAATGGTGGCTGTTGCTGGCTGTAATCAGCAGCGGAGCTTTCATCGCCCGGGCGGAAGCGGGGGTGAGGGCTAAGGATCTGGTCACCATTCAGGGATTGCGAACCACTCGGCTGGTAGGCTACGGCCTGGTGGTTGGCCTGGACGGTACCGGCGATACTTACCGGTCGATCGTTGCTCTGCAAACCGCCACCAATATGCTAAAACGGTTTGGCATCAATGTTCCGGCTTCGCGGATTCGCCTGAAAAACATCGCCGCTGTGATGATAACCGCCGAGGTGCCCCCGTTTCTGACCGAGGGCAGCACCGTGGATGTGCTGGTTTCGTCAATGGGGGATGCCACCAGTCTGGAGGGCGGCACACTGATTCTTTCGCCATTAGTCGATGAAAGTGGAACACTATTTGCACAAGCCCAGGGAGCAATCTCAGTCGGCGGTTTTAACGTCGAGAGTATCGGGGGAGATCGAATCCGAAAAAACTACGCTCTTGTCGGGCGTGTTCCGAATGGCGCAACTCTATTGAAATCAAATAATAACACATCATTATCCGATTCGACGATCACCTTTGCCCTGAAAGACCCGGATTTTACCACGGCTGTCCGTCTGGCAGACGCCATCAATGAAAAGTTTGGTAATGAGGTGGCCATGGCGGTCAATGCGGCTCAAATTCGTACACGTATCCCTGACGAATTTAAGCCAAAAATAACACAATTTGTTAGCATAATTGAAAATCTTGAAATAGAGCCGGACGTGCAGGCTCGGGTGGTGGTCAATGAACGGACCGGAACGGTCGTGGTGGGAGAGCATGTCACACTGTCGCCGGTTGCCATTGCGCATGGCAATCTGCGCATTGAGATTCAAACAACGCCGGTGATTTCGCAGCCGGCGCCGTTCTCTCAGGGCGAAACGGTGGTCGTGCCTCAGACACAAACCACGGTGACGGACAATAAAGGCCAATTGCTGTATGTCGAAAATTCAGCCAGTGTTCGCGATGTAGCGCGGGCGTTAAATGCCCTTGGTGTTTCTCCGAGGGATATTGTAGCTATTTTCCAGGCGCTCAAGGAGGCGGGCGCCCTCAAAGCCAAACTGATTATTATGTGAGCTTATGGCTGAGCGTTTATCAGAACTCGCCCTCGCCAACGCCTATTTCGATCGGCTGAGGCAGAAGGCGCAAAATCAGGACGTGCGGCAGCTCAGGGAAGCGGCGGAAAGCTTTGAAGCGATTTTTGCCAATCTGCTGTTCAAATCGCTGCGCGAGGCGATGGCCGGTTCCGGACTGTTCGGCGACGGGCTTCGCGGTGAAATTTACCAGAGCATGCTGGAAGAAAAGCTCAGCGAAGTGCTCGCCCGCCGAAGACAGCTCGGCATCGCCGATCTTATCGAAAGACAGCTTTCCCGACAATTTTTGCCCTCCACCGAGTTGACTCCCAAACCAGTATCGCCGGCGACGCTGGACCCACAGCAACGACAAAAATTGGTTGAACGCGCCGCTCAGGCTTCACAGCTCCCCGCTCCGCTGATTTACGCGGTCATTGAACAGGAAAGCGCCTGGAACCCGCGGGCCGTCTCTTCCAAAGGCGCCAAAGGCCTGATGCAACTCATGGATGCCACCGCTTCCATGCTCAATGTTCAGAATGTGTTCGATCCTATGGAAAATGTGCTTGCCGGAAGCCGGTATCTCAAACAACTGCTCGATGAGTTTGGCTCACTGGAATTAGCTTTAGCCGCCTATAATGCCGGTCCCGGTGCGGTTCGCCGTTACGGGATGACGATTCCCCCTTATCCCGAAACCCAAAACTATGTGAAACGCATTCTACAACGGTTAAAGGATTACAATCTTAACAACAGATGAGGATAGCCATGCGCTTAGCCATCTCCCGAATTTGCGGCCTGCTCAATCGGCAGATTTCCATCTACGGCAAGCTGGTGGAGGAAATGCTCGAAGAACGCAAAGCGCTTCTGGTGCGCGATCTGCAACGGTTGCATCAGTCCCTGGAACGGCAGCAGGAATTGGTGGAAGAAATCCGCGATATCATGAAAGATTATGAAGAAGAAGTCGATTCTCTTTATCAGAATCTTGGCATACCGCGACAGGCCTCAACCAAAACCGAGAAGCTGTTGCGTGAAAGGATGGGGCGCGAGGCAAATACCCTGATTGCGTTGAGCGACAGGTTGAAAAAGGTGATCCAGCGGGCAAAACGGGTTAACCGCGAGAATCAACGAATCGTTGAAGTTTCCAGCGCCTTTTTCAAATCCTATTTTCGGTATCTGACCGATATTCGCGCTCAGGCGTTTGGCTACAACCGGCGGGGTGTTTCGAATTATACCGCCGGACGCAATGTCATGATTAATCATCAAATTTAATAAAACACCTGATTGCCATGCCCGGACTATTTGGAATTCTCGAACTTGGAAAACGCACACTTATTTCCCAACAGATGGCGCAGTCCATCGTCGGAAATAACATTGCCAATGTGAATACCGAGGGGTACTCCCGGCAGCGAACGGACCTGGAGCAGGTCGGCAGCCTCCGGACGCCGTGGGGAACCATTGGTCTCGGTGTGCAGGTGAAAAGCATCTCCCGCATGCGTGACGCCCTGACGGATCGGCTCTATCGGGATGCCAATGGCGCGTATAAAGAGTGGGAAACCAAAGCCCAGTTCATGCGCCAAATCGATTCGATTTTTACGGAAATCGACGAAGCCGGGATCGGCAGCAAGATGGATGCGTTTTTCAACGCCTGGCAGGACCTCGCCAATGATCCGGAAAGCGTGCAGCCGCGAATTGCCCTGCGCGAAAGCGCCATTGCCCTGACCGATGCCTTTCAGCAGACCGCGAACAAATTGAAATGGCAAAAGGAAAATATAAACAACCGGGTCAGCAAGGTGGTGGATGAGTTCAACGCCATCATCAAAAAAATTGCGGAACTCAACAGTCAGATCCCAGCAGCCGGTGCCAAAAACAGCAACGCCAATGAGCTACTGGACGAGCGGGATCGGCTGTTGGACAGACTGGCTGAACTGGCGGATATACAGGTTTTTGAACGAAGCAACCTCGGTATTGCGGTTTACATTGGTTCTACCAGTCTGGTGGAAGGCGCATTTTACCAGGAACTCACCACGGAAGTCGTCAATAACAACGATTTGCCCGTGGTCAATGTGTTAGGACCCGACGGCAACGAACCGAATCTGCAGTCCGGTGAATTAAAAGCGCTACTCGATTTGCGCGACAAAATTATTCCGGAATACGAAGATGCTTTGAACACGCTCGCCCGCAATTTGGTGGAGCAGGTCAACGCCTATCATAAAGTAGGTTACACTCTGGATGGAGAAACCGGTTTCAACTTTTTCGATAACCGCTATATCACTGCAGGAACCATCCGCCTCGATCCCCAGATAGAAGAAGACGTCAATAAAATCATTGCCGCTGCCGAAGATGCTGCCGGGGATAATACCCAGGCCATGCGAATCGCGGCCCTCAAAAACCTGCCCCTTCTTGATGATTTTAGTTTTCGGGACTATTACGCCAGCCTGGTCACGAAAGTCGGGCTGGATGGCCAGACGGCCGAAGACCTGTCCCGATCCAATGAGATATTGACGCGTCAGACTATGTTACAGCGGGAATCCACCATTGGAGTCAACCTGGATGAAGAAATGGTCGATATGATCCGCTACCAGCAATCCTACATGGCAGCCTCCCGGATGATTGCCACGGTTGATCAGATGATCGAAGCCATCATCAATCTGCGGTAAATTTACCCTTCGTTGAACCCCCTTAGCCATGTTATAAAAGTGCGGGCAGGCCCGACACAGCAGAAAAATGGTTGCCTGAAAACCGAGTTATTGCCGCGAAAGCAAGACCGCATATCCCCAAGCCATTCCAGCCTGCTCCGGACTCTGTTCAATCGAAAAAGATTGAAACTATCAGAGCATATACCTCAGCCGGTGCAGCGTGGTTTATCTGTCTGAAATTTCAAAGATTATCGCCGCCATTGCGACGAAAAAATCAGGGGAATCGACCGGTATCATCACAAAACAACCGACGGCAGAAGATCATGAATGGAGAGAGCAGGGGGCGGTTAAGCTCATGTTTCGTAAGAGAGTCGGATGAAGAATCCGTTGTGCTGCGGATGAATGTCATGACAGAATTCCCGGGTAATGGGGCATTCATTCAGGAATATTAACATAATTTAAAAATAATCCTTGCGATATTCGTGGTTAACCCCTTAATTTTTCTTGAAATTGTCCGATCACCTGAGGGAATACGGTAGTAAATAGGACTTTTGAAGGCGGAGGACGCATGCGCATAACCAACAAGCAAATCTACCTGACCGTTCTTACGAATGTAGAACGACCGGCCCGCCGAATCCTGGACCTGCAGACCAAGCTTTCTTCCGGCAAGCGCATCAATCGTTATGCAGATGATCCCGTGGCGGCAGGCGAAGTTGAGCGTTACCGTGGAGAGAAAGCCAATACCTTGCAATATCAAAAGAATATCAACGACGGCTTGACGTGGATGCGACAAACCGAAGCGGCGCTGGACCGGTTGGAGCAAAACATCATGCGGGCCAAATCGCTGGCGGTACAGGCGGCCAATTCTTCCAAATCTCGGGATGATCGTTTGACGATAGCGCAGGAAATCAACCAGATTCTGGAAGACGTCGTTGCACTTTCCAATGCCAATTTTCGGGAAAAGTATCTTTTTGCTGGCATTCGTACCAAAGAGCAACCTTTCGTTGAAATCCGAGACAGTAATGGGGATATTGAATCCGTGACGTTTTCCGGCGACACGTCCGGTAAAATTTACCGCCAGATTGCAAACGGAGTAAAAATACAGGTGAATATTCCAGGGACGGACATTTTCAACCTGAAAGACGGGCCCATCGCCACTCTGATCAGCCTTCGCGACAGCCTGAGGAAAAATGATATCGAAGGGATTAATGCTTCTTTATCTGCGCTCGATAATGTATTAGACAAGTCGCTCAGTGCCCGCACTTCATTGGGCTCCAGGATGGTGCGAATGGAGGTCATGGGCAACGCATTGAGCACGGCTGAGGTTGACATTACCCGCAATATTTCCGAATTGGAAGATGCGGATATGGCTGATTTGACCATGAAACTGGCCTCGGAAGAGGTCGGTTATCGGAGTGCAATTGGAGCTGCTGCTCGTATTATGCAAACCAATCTTGTGGACATACTCACTTAGGAGAATTGAGGCCAATGGCAGCGAAGACAGGAACCACGAAAAAAACGAGCAAAGCCAGAAAGAAACTCTCCCTGGACCATCCCCGACTGGGGAGTGTGGAGTATAGCCAGGATGATGTCTATCATTTCCCGCAAGGACTGCTGGGATTTGAGAAACGAAAACATTATATTTTGGTCGAGCGGGAGGAGTACTATCCGTTCGTGTGGATGATCAGTGTGGATGATCCGATGACCAGCTTTGTCATGGTCAATCCGCTGATCTTTCATCCGGACTATAATCCCAATATCTCCAAACGCGAGTTAAATGAATTACAAATTGAAAATCCGCAAAGTTTGTTGATGTACGTTATAGTTACTTTGAATCGTGATCCTTTAAAGACGACAGCCAATCTTTGCGGACCTATACTCATCAACACGGAGAAGAAAATTGGGAAGCAGTTGGTACTCCTTGACGACAGCTACTCGACCAAGCATCCGATACTTAAATCTGAATGAGCCGAAACGAAACGAGGAGAAGGTATGTTAGTCCTGACAAGGAGGTTGGGCGAGACCATCGTAATCGGAGACGATATCGTCATTAAGATCGTGGATATACACGGCAAGCAAATCCGTGTTGGTATTGAGGCGCCGTCGGAGATCAGCGTTTACCGGGGTGAAATTTACGAGCGCATTATGCAAGAAAACAAAGCCGCTGCTGAAGCCGCCGGGGTGGACACCGACGCCATTGAAGAAAATGTTAAAAAAATGCTGGTGGATAAAGCCACAAACGGTGACAAAGTGGAAAAAGGGAGCTGAGGCTCCCTTTTGAGTTTCAGGCTGTCCCGGTCGAACGCGATGGGGCAATGGTGTGCTTCCGGAGGCAGCCTGTGATGTCGCCATCCCGCCCTCCAGCCCAATGCTGTGTAAACTTCGCGCAACAATGATGCCTTTTTCTTCATTTCCTTTCCATTATCCTCTCTCAGTCCGATAATCAAATGACGTGATTCAGTATAGTGGCCATTTTTACCTCCTTGAGGATTTCAAAATCCATCCGGTATGGTGCATAACCTTTGGGGATATCATCATCAAAGCAGGGAAGCACAATGACCATAGAAGAACAAACGAAGCAGGCTGAAAACTGGTTCGAACAGGGACGAGTGACGGAAGCGAAACGTCTTCTCGAGAGGCTTTTACGGGAAGCTCCGGATAACGTCAACGTCCTCAATAACCTGGGCGTTATTGCGTACCATGAAGGACAGTTCGATACCGCCATCTCTTATTTCCACCGGTGTCTGGAAATCGATCCCGGAAATGAGGACGGTTTCGTCAATTTGATCGCATTGTTGAGCGATCGGAATGATCTATCCGGAATGCTCAACGTATGTTGGCACCATGCGGAATCGGTTGCATCGGCATCAAAAATGCAGCCGTATCTGGAGGATGCCGTCATCCGCCTGGTGCAGGCGACCGTCGAACAAATACTCGGGCAGAGTTCCCGGCAAACCGGGAACCAGAGAGAACAAGACGATGACATCATACAACAGATGGCCCGGCGCTATGAAAACGAGCGGGAAGCCTTAAACGAGTTTCAGCAATTTTTAACGGCGCTCGGATATGCGTTCCGGCAGCCGGATGCCCCAAAAGCCCTGGCCATGCTTGATCGGATGTCATTGCAAGCGCCGGTTTTGCAAGCTGCCAACGCCCTGCTAAAGGCGGTTTTAATGATCCATCTGGGCCGAAAAGAGGACGCCCGGCAGCAATTGAAAACGATACAGGACGTTCCGTTCTTTGCGAATGTGAGGGCCAGGCTTTATCGACACACGCTTCCCGATATGCCGCGGCAAAGTTTTTCCACCAAAAAGGTGTTGGTGCTGATCGATCATCGCGGAATCTTGAAGCTGTTTGTGAACATGCTTCTGGAGTCTCCGGAGGTCTTGCGCCGGTACGAGTTTCATTTTGTGGTGTCCGATTACTACCGGCAGGCTCAATTATTCGGCCCCACACAGGAGCTGGCGACTCTTGAAGATTTGCAGCTTTTTAAAGTTAGCTATGACCTGTGGTCTTTTTTGAAATTTATTGATAACGGCAGTGTTGAGCACAGTGTGGTTTTAGACCGGAATTTGCTTTTGCACCGGTACCCAGAACTGATGCAAGAAGCGGCCCACCAGTTTTGTTTACGCTACAATCCAAATGAATATGATCTCATCATCACCGGTTTGCGCAGTCAAACCCTGGTTCCAATGTTGCGGTTTGCTGGGTATCCCCGGGCCATCATCCTGTACCCGGTGGCGCCGTTTTTATATTATCCTTTCTTCCGGTCGCACGATAATGAGTTTATCAAGACGTATTGCGATTTTTATACCGAAGGCTGTTTTCATGTGGTGGCCGGAGATTTTTATGAAGACATGTACGTTGCGACCTTCCCGAACCATCCATTCCGGTTGGTGAAAATTCCTCATGGCGTTAAAATGGAGTACTATGGCCAATGGCAGGGAGATCGTGAAACGATATTTTTCGCACATGGAGGCATTACCAATTCCGGCAGCCCATTGAATGCGGTTTTGCAATATCTGCGCGACCGAGACTATCCTCTGGATATCTTCGGCTACCTGTGTTATGAAAAGACCAACGCCCATTGCAATGCGGATGGCGCGCCGGAGCTGGCGCTTCGGGAGTCCATGATCCATTCGCAAGTGGCCGTTCAATACTTTGTTTCCCATCAAATGATCGGATATGTCGAAAAGCTGGCGGTGGGCATTCCTACAATCGGGATCATCCCGCCGCAACACCTCATGCCGGTGACCCCCTTGACCCAGCAATATCGTGCTGAAATAGACTTCATCGACCGGGATTCTGCGGTGCCTTTGCAGGAACACACCAATGTCGGCGGAATATTGGAATCCAAACTGAAAGCCTTGCTTTCATCCCAGGAAAAACGCGAGACCATGTCCGCCTATTTACGGAAGATATGCCGGGAACGATATCATTTTGGCCGTTATAAACAGCAATGGCAGGAGTTGTTAGACCTTGCCGCACAGCATTCGATCGAAAACGCACTGCTTTGGCACCTCGCTGCAATGGCCGGCAGTATGCCATCCTCCGGATAAGCCGAAAGCCGTTCACATGCATCGAATGCGATACGATTCGACAGCGGCAGTTGCCTTCCGTGTTCTATCCAGCCTACCATTATCGTCAAATATAAAAAAACCTTAAAAATTTTGAGTTTGATTTGATTCCCACCGAAACGTATCTGAGAGCGACATGCCTGAAAAATCCTTTTTCTCAGATACGAATCCAGTCCTGAAAAAATCCATGAATCTTCGCCAGGAAATCCATATTGCCGAAAAGCTATTCGAACAGGGCGACCTTACCGGCGCACGTGAGCGTTTGGAAGCCCTGCAACGCCGACATCCATCCAACGCGGATGTTTTAAACAACCTTGCCGTCATTGCGCAGGCTGAAGGAAATATCGATACCGCCATTGAATTTTTGTGGAAAGCCTGGCATCAGGAACCGCAGCATCGCGATGTACAGGATAACTTGCTAACCCTTTTGCAGAGTCAGGAGCGGCGTGCGGCGATCGCGGCGCTATGCGATTATTATCTTCGCGTGCAATCCACACCACCGCCTGAGGCGGACAAATGGAGAGAGGTTTTGATATACTTAGCTGAGGAATGGTTCGATCGCATGCTTGATGCTCCAGACAGCGATTGTTGGATGGATCGAGAGCGTGTCCCCGAATCCCTGCGAAATGCACTGGCACTGAAGAAAATCGGTAAGCAGCCTTTAGATGATTACTGGCGGCATTTGAGCGGGGCCCTGGCGGTACTGGCCCTGAAACATGATGGCAATCTCGCCCGGCGTGTGCTGCAACAAAGTCAGCCGAATCCCGATCAGAAGCCTCTCTGGCTGGCGCTGATGGCGGTGCTTTGGCTAATGGATTTTCGCATATATGAAGCTATGCTTTGCGCACGGCCGCTTCTTGATATAGCGGAAACCGAAACGCTGGGGCGGCGCATTGTTGATCGGGCGCGGCAGTGGGAATCCCGGCCCGAGGTGGAACAGGTGTACCGCCGCCTGCTGGTAGTGATGGAGGAGGGGATCGGCAACATGGTGATGCTGACGCCCATGCTCAGAGCCTTGCGTCAGCGGTTCCCGAAGAGCCATATCACGGTGCTGGGGAAAAAAACGAGCACCGACATC
The DNA here is from genome assembly GCA_015491485.1 of Candidatus Zhuqueibacterota bacterium. GTDB lineage: Bacteria > Zhuqueibacterota > Zhuqueibacteria > Zhuqueibacterales > Geothermadaptataceae > Hydrothermovivens. The sequence goes on along the minus strand of WFVT01000099.1, from coordinate 2,727 downwards.
CTCAATGGGCTCGATTGTGTGGATGCGGTGTTGCATGACTGGCGGGATCAACAATTTGATCTGGCGCTGTGCAGCGTGTGGAGCGAGCAGACCCGACGCCAATTTCAGGCAAAATTTTCCCGGAATGTCGCCTCCGTTTTTTCTACCGAACTGCGCCTGGGCATGGAGCACGAGGCTGAGGCGAATTTTAAGCTGGCGCGTCATCTGGGCTACCACGGCGATATGCCGATGCCGGAGGTTGCCATCCAACAACCGAAAATCGATTTGCCGCTGCAAACGCCGTTTGTTGTGCTGGCCAATGCTTCGCAAAACAACGGCGAATGGGAGCGCAAGCGCTGGCCGTATTATCCCGAACTGGCAAAGCGATTGATGGAGCGCGGATACACCGTTGTTGCGGTGGGAGGGCCGGATGAAGCCCGCCGTTTCGGAGCCGAATTCTGGCCGGACGGCGTCATTGATTTACAGGGCAAATTAACCTTGCCGGAAACGGCCTGGGTGATTCAGCGGGCGGACATGTTCATCGGCAACGACAGCGCGCCGGCGCATATCGCCGCTGCGGTGGGCACGCCAACTTTCGTTCTGTTCGGCGCCACCGTAGTTTCCAAAAACCGTCCCCTCGGAAAAAATGTCCATGTACTGACCCGAGATTTGCCGTGCAGCCCGTGCCAATATACCGAACGGTGGGCTGACTGCAAGGATTGGCAATGCATGCACTCCATGAGCGTGGACTGGGTGCTGAATCAAGTGGAACGCGGCATGACAGACAAGCGACTTCAATTGGCGCGCAAAGAGTACCGGGATGTAAACCTGATTCGCCGGGAAGACGGACTGTTTTTGACGGATGGTGAACAGGAAGAACGTCTGGTGATCCACCTGGTCGGCAAAGGAAAAACCAACTTCCCCTGGGGCATGGAGATCGAGGTGCAACGGGTGCTGGAACAGTGGGGGTGTGATGTCTTCCATACGGATTATGTCGCGGATCGCCATGACTTAAAATACAAATTGCTGCGTCCCGCCCATCTGATGCTGGTTTTTCGCGGCAGCGGCATTCCGCCGGCACTGCTTCAGGAGGTGCCATACCGCACCGTGCTGTGGTATCAGGACGACATTTTTTCAACCGAACACGCGCCGCGCGATCTCGCTTATAATGGCCGGTTTTTCGATAAAGTCTATACGTTTGACTACAATGCCATCCGTGCCTATAAAGAACTGGGCATCCGGAATGTCGATTGGCTGCCTCTGGCGGCGGCTCCGGAGATTTATCACAAACAATTCCGGCCTAAAAAATACGACATTGTTTTTGTGGGCAATCTGTATCCCAATCGGAAAGCGCTGTTTGAACGACTGGCGAAACGGTTTGATGTCCACATTTTTCAGGCGTATAACGAGGAAGCCGCCCGCATTTACAACGAGAGCAAAATCGTCCTCAATCTGGGGATCGGGCGGACCGGCATTCAACAGCGCGTTTTTGAGGTGCTCCTGTGCGGCGCTTTTTTGATGACCAACGAGATTCCCGAAGACGGGCAGTTATTTGAAGACCGCAAGCATCTGGTGTATTTCAATGAAAATAACATCGAGGAGCTGATCGCTTATTATCTCGAACACGAGGACGAACGCGAGCGCATTGCGGAAAACGGCTACCGGCTGGCCGTGCAAAAGCACACCTACCGCCACCGGCTCGAGAAACTGATCCGGGATCAGTTTAGGATTGCCGACTCTCCGGAACGACGGGCTCCGCATGTGCATATCCGCAAAGCCATCCCCGGATTTCATCCGGTGAACATTGAGCGGCTTCGCCACCGGCTCGAAACGCGCTCCCTGCGTATTTTTGCCGCATTCCGCAATTTTAATTGGGAGAATCCCAATCTTCAGGCGGCGTTGGAAAAGTTTGGTACGGTCATTCGATACGACTGGCATGAACACGGCTTCTCGCAATACGATTCGGACTGGCAGGAAGTGAAAAAGGTCAAGATGAATCAGCAATTGATGGATCGATTGAAGGCCGCATACCGGGAGGAACCCATTGACATTTTTTTCGGCTATCTGTCAGGACGGCTGGTTTTTCCGGGGATTTTGCAAGCCATCCGCCGGATCGGCATGGTATCGCTCAACATCTATCTGGATGATGCAAAGGGTTTCTGGGGAAAAATTGAGGCAACCGGGTTTTCAGGCATGGCTGACATCGCCGGCGCTTTTGACCTCTGCTGGACGACTTATAAAGGCGCGATCCCCTGGTATGAAGCGGTGGGCGGCCGAGCGATTTACCTGCCTCCGGGCGCCAATCCTGAAATCTTCCGGCCGATGGAAGACAAACCAAAAGACATTGATGTGGTGTTTGTCGGACGGAAGTATGGCCGGCGCGGCGAGATGATCGAACGGTTGCGTTCGCTGGGCATCGATGCCCGCGGCTTTGGCCGGGATTGGGAGTCCGGCGAAGTCTCGCAGGAGACCATGATCGAGCTGTTCAATCGAGCCAGAATTGTGCTGGGCATGGGCGAAACGCCCGAAGAAGAGATTGACGTATTGCAGATCAAGGGGCGCGATTTCGAGGTGCCCATGTGCGGCGCTCTGTATCTGACCCAACACAATCCGGATTTGCAACCCTTTTTCCGGTTCGGCGAGGACATTGACACGTACCGTGATGAAGATGAGTTGATCGGCAAAGTGCGCTATTATTTGGACCATCCCGAGCATGCCGAGCGCATCCGCCGGAATGCACGCCAGCGC
>WFVT01000098.1 GCA_015491485.1 Candidatus Zhuqueibacterota bacterium | reverse complement strand
GCTTATAATTAACTCTGGCAGGGTTCTCAACCCTGCCAGAGTTCAACTTTTGCCTCGGATCGACAGCGCAAGAATAATGGCATTCCACATTCCCGGCACTTCGAAAGTGCCGGGGACGGCGGATGCTGTAGCACAAGCTTCCAGCTTGTTACTCAATCCCTATCCGCGACCATCCGCATCATCCGTTTCATCCGTATGACATAAACAGGGCGACCTTCCGGCCTATTCAGATGCACCGTGTTCTTGCAATGCGCCGATAATTGCATCATGCAACTTTGGCCGGAACCGATACAATTTGCGATTTTTGCGCGTGGGATGAACCCGGTTGCTGAGCAGGATGACAAACAGCTTGCGATCTGGATCAATCCAAATCGACGTTCCGGTGAAGCCGGTATGGCCAAACGCTTTGCGGCTCATGAGACGGCCCGCGCTGCTGCGTGGGCCCGGCGTATCCCAACCCAGGGCGCGCGTGCTTCCGGGCACGATATCTTGTCTCCGGGTAAATTCCTCGATGATTTTTCGGTCCAGCAGGCGCACGTCATCATACCGGCCGCCGTTGAGCATCATCTGGGCGAATATGGCCAGATCGCGGGCGCTGCTAAAAAGGCCCGCATGCCCGGATACACCGCCCAGGGCATACGCATTTTCGTCGTGCACCACGCCGTGTACCATGCGGCCGCGCCAGGGATCGTTTTCGGTCGGTGGAATACGATCAAGCAACGGTGCCGGTGGATTGAAGAAGGTCTCGGTCATGCCCAGCGGCTCAAAAATGCGATCATGGCAAAAACGATCCAGAGGCTGTCCGGAAAGCTTCTCGATAATTTTGCCCAATAAAATCATGCCGAGATCGCTATATCGTGTCTGAGTTCCGGGTTCATATTCCAGCGGCTCTTTCAAAATGCGGTCGATAATTTCCCCGGGCTGTAAATTTTCGAGAAAATACCGCTTAAACGGAGGCAATCCTGAACTGTGAGTCAGCAGATGACGCACCGTTACCCGGTCTTTGTTCTCTCCCACAAATTCCGGTAAGTAGCCCTGCACCGCAGCGTCCAGGTCGAGTTGACCGGACTGCGCCATCAGCATTGCCGCCGTGGTGGTGGCGATGACTTTGGTCAGCGAAGCCAGATCATAAATCGCATTCAGCGGCACCGGCCGATCCCACTTGCCATAACCCATTTTGCCATAGGCTTTAAAATGCGCGATTACGCCGTTTCGAGCCACCAAAAGCACCGCACCGGGAAACACCGAATCGCGTACCGCCTGATGCATCATGGAATCGATGCCGGCGAATCCATTGCGGCGGAAGCCGGCCTCCTGTGGCAGACCGATTCGGACCCGCGGTGCCGCTGTTTCTGTTGTCAGCGGCTGTAACGCCTGTTCGGGATGAACCTGCAATCCATCGCCGCGGCGGAAGAAACCGGGCAGTGAAACCGGGATTCGGCCGGTGATGGGCGCCCGTCCGAGTAAAGCATTCGCCGCGGCTTCCTGAAGGATATTGGTCGGCCCGTAAGTGCATAAATACGCATCAGCGTTTTCCAGCCTGGGAAGCAAATAAGGAGAACCGAAAGCAATGGCAATGGCCGGGGAGGGAAGGCTGAGCAGCCGATCCAGCATTCCCCAGACCTCCGGTGAAAATTCCGTTCCCTCGCGGTATGCCTGCACAAAAGCGAACAGCGGTAAAATCAACAGGTCAGCAGATCGGGCTCGATCCAGAATGCCGCTGAAACACTCTTCAGAAACCGTATCGTTCAAATAATCCACTTGCAGATCCGGAAACACCGGACGCAGTTTATTCAGAAACGCTTCTCCCAATTTCACAATCGGTTGCCGGGATGCCATGATCACGTGGACGGTTTTCTGCTGGAATTCCGGGGCGATCGGAACGATCTGATCGCGGTTCCGCAGCAGAGTCATGGCTTTTTGTGCCGCCTGATCGGCGACTTCGACAGCCCCGGAAGTGCCCAGCCGTTCGGGCAACCGGTCGGCATCGACCAGGCGTTGGCGGTGCAGGCCCAACCGCGCCTTGACGCTCAGGATGCGCCGTACCGAAGCATCGATCCGCGCTTCGGGAATGTCGCCGCGTCGGACGGCCTCGACCACCGCCCGGATGGCCTCCGGTAATTGGGGAGAGACCAAAATAATATCCGCCCCGGCCTTAATCGCCGCGATGGCTGCATACCGTTCGGTGAAGTTTTTGTGAACGGCGTACATCCCCATGGCATCGGTGAAAATCAATCCCTGAAAGCCGAGCTTCTGCCGCAGCAGTCCGGTTAAAATTTCGGGCGAGAGCGTCGCAGGCGTGTACGGCGGCATGGGCCACCGGGTTAAATTGATATGCGCTCCCATAATGGCATCCACACCTGCGGCGATGGCGGCCTGAAATGGCGGCAGTTCCACCGAGAACAATCGCGCCGAGTCGCTGTCAATGGTGGCAAGAGACAGATGCGAATCCATGCCGGTGTCGCCGTGGCCTGGAAAGTGTTTTGCCGTGGTCAGCAGTCCTGCGGCATGTGCGCCGCGAATAAAGGCGGTGGCGAAGCGAATCACCTGCTCGGGCGTCTCACCAAACGAACGGGTGTTGATGATCGGATTGGCTGGATTGTTGTTGACATCCACCACCGGAGAAAAGGTGAGATGAATGCCCATGGCCCGCGCTTCCACGCCGGTGATCCGGCCCATTTCATAAGCCAGGGCGGTATCTCCGGTAGCACTGATCGCCATCGCCGGTGGAAAGTCAACCCCGCCGGGGAAACGCCACCCGGTACCATGCTCGAAATCCGCTTCGAACAGAAGGGGCACATTGGATATCCGCTGCAAGGCATTGGCCAGATGCGCAAAGGCATACGGTTCACCGCGCCAAATGTGGAACCCGCCAATCTGCCATTGTTTGACCAGGTTTTCGATCCGTTTCCGTTCCGGGGTTCCAGCAGCAAAATGATCCCCGGAAAATGCCGCGAAAAACATCTGCCCGACTTTTTGCTCCAGAGTGAGTTTCTGAAGCGTGGATTCCACCCAGTCTTTTGCACGCATCGGCTCCCCTGATTTTTTGATGGAAGATGAGGCGCCGCTACAGTTCCAGTACAGAGACAATCCTACGGTTAGAATCAACCCAATCCGCAATGGTTGGATTTTCCAATTTGCCAATCGCCGCATAACTACTCCCACTTGTTTAAATAAAATACCTCCGACCGACTCCGTTCCTCATAGCCGTTCAGCACAAAACGCAAATCGGCATGAACCGGTTCAAGTCCTTTTCGAATCAATGCCCGAAAGCCGTCTTGATGCCGCGCTGAAATCCGTAAAATCATGTATTTTAACTTCGCTTCCCGCGTCCACTGAGCCAGCATGATCAGAAACGCATCGAGGTCATCCTGCCAGGTTCGGCGGATCAGCCCGCCGAGGTACACTTTGAGATGCCGGCGCTTTTCCTTTTCGTAGTATTTTTCCGTGTGGCCGATCGCAAATCCCACCGGCGCGTCGTGGTGGTAAAGCAGCCAGGCGTCCCCATAGCCGTAGCGACGCAGCAAGGCAGCTTCACCGGACACCTGCAGATTCGGGTCCAATTGGTTGGCCAGTTGATCGAGGGTATCCATGGCGCGGCGCTGGGCTGCGCCATCCAGGCCGCTCAAAGACTCCGCCCGATAGGAAGGGGGAAGCCGTTCGATTTTACGGGACTGAACTTCCCGGGATAAATCCACAGTCAAATAACCCGGCATGAAGTGTTTTTTGACGTAAAATCCGATATTTCGGTAACTCAAAGGCGCCGATTCCAGACCAAGGGTTGCCGCACCGGCATCTTTTAAAGATTGCACACTGGCATCCAGCAGATCGCGTCCGTAGCCGCGCCCCTGCCAATCCGGCAGTACGGCCAATGGCCCGACCCAGCCGACTTTCCCCCATAAATGAGCAAAAATAAAACCGCGGATCCGATGTCGCCCTTCGATCACATAGCTGCCATGCGGAAACCGCTGAAGATACATTTCCAGAAATGGCATGCAGCAAGTGGGCACGTGATAGGCCTGCAGCCCCTGTTCCCACCGGGCATGGGTGAAGGTTCTCGATAGAACCGAATTCACCTCGCGCAAATCTTCGATTTGCATGTGGCGCAACATGATGCACCTTTAAATTGATCGCAAATGACAGAAGCTTCATCGGCGCCCCGTGCGCCCGGGCAATACGCCGCAAAGGAGGTTACCCGTTTGCAGAAAAACGATAGTTTGCATGATTTGGGTGTTTGATTCCCGGGGATTACGCCGACAGGCTCTTCAAAGCCGATTCCTCGGAGTCGAAATGAGGAATGTATTTTAGCAGCCCGACCATATCAAATATTTTTTGATAGTGAGAGGAGAGGCCAAACGCCCGCAATTCCAGGCCTGCTTTTTGCGAGCGCGTAAGCAATGTGATCAGCACAGACATTCCCGCAGAATTGATATACTCCACCTGCCGGAAATCCAGAACCACGAACCGTACGCCGCTGGATTGAATTTTTTCAAAAATCGATGCCATGCGTTCCTCGGCAAGATGGGTCAAATCGCCGCTCATTTCCAGTTTCGCGACGGTTTTCTTCAAATCCAGATTTACGCGAAAATCGTCCACCGCCAGCAGACTCCATACGTTTGATGATACACCGGTTTGCTCGCCCGGCGCCGGTTGCTCCGAACGAGGTGTGGCGTTACGTTAAGTTAATAATCAAGCGCGTTACATGTCCATGTTTTTTTGACCGATGATATTCCACCGTATCCACCAGATGTTCAATCAGAAAAAGTCCCCAGCCGCGCGCGGGCATTTGTTGAGTTAAAATGCGCTCGAGATTCGGCGAGGGGGGAGGAGTGGTTATGCCCTGTCCGGAATCCATCACATCGACCCGGAGCGACTGTTCCGAGAACGCAAATACCAAGCGGACCGGCTTCTCGATCTGCAGTCCATTTCCGTGCTGAATGGCGTTGAGGCAGGCTTCCGCCACGGCGGTCCGAAGATCTTCCGTCCGTTCTTCGGACAGACCAATCCACTGTGCCACGGCACGAGCGGTATCCATCGCGATTTTTTCAAAGCCGTACGCCGAAGGAATGGCAAGTTCGATGGTTGTCATTTTCGGCTCATTCCGGCTTTTGCAGGGATTCGGAGGCATTTTCATAGAATTTTTAGTAAAACCAGGGTAATATCGTCCGGAAACGGGGCGTCGTCGATAAACGCGCGGGCATCATCCACAATGGCCTGTGCCAGCTCCGGCAGCGGTTTTCCGGCGTGCCGGCAGATCGCTTCCCGCAGGCGGTCAAATCCATAGACCTCTTTTTGTCCGTTATACATTTCTACAATGCCATCGGTATAAAAAACCAATAAATCATTTTTTTGAAGCTGAATTTTCATCTCTGCGTAATTGACTTCCGGCCGGATCCCCAGCGGAAAACGGTCTGCATCGGTTTGCGGCAAAAAATCCGCGTGGCCGTTCCGGCACAAAATCGGCATGGTCTGACCGGCGTTGGTGTATGTCAGGGTTTTTGTGGAGCGGTCATACAGGCCCAGAAACACAGCCACGAACATAAACCGCTGAATATCTTTGAGCAGACGGCGGTTGGCCAGTTTCAAGACTTCGTGCGTGTGCTGCCGTTCATCCACGGCGAAACGCAGAGAACTCACCGAGCAACTCATGCCGATAGCCCCCGACATGCCTTTTCCGGATACGTCGCCGACGAGGATCGCAAAGCGGTTGTCGTCCAGCGGAATGAAGTCGTAAAAATCCCCGCCCACCTCTGTAGCGGGCATGGACAGCACCTCGAGCTGCACCCCCGGAAGGTGTGGTGTATCGGCAGGGAGCATTTCCTGCTGCAGGCGCCGGGCGATCTCCAGTTCCTGCCAGATGCGCGTATTTTCGCGCAAACTCTGAAGCATGTGGTTAAAATGCCGCGCCAGCCCCCCGATTTCATCTTTGGACGGCACATCGATTTGGGTCTGCAAATTGCCGGCTGCCACTTGTTTGGTGGCTTCAATCAGATGACGCATGGGACGAAACATCCGAATCAACGTCATGTTCAGCAATACCAGCGATAACGCTCCCACAAAAAGGATGGCTTCGAAAACCCGCTTCCGCACAATCGTGGTGCTGGCGTAAACATCGCGTTCGTAGCCTGTGGATAACAACACCCATTTCCACGGGGCAAAATACATGTAATAGCCGATTTTGGGTTCTCCCTGCCGGCCACGGGCGTCGGTGCCCTGAAAATAGCGGATGAAATTGCTCACGCGGTTGGCGCCGCCCGAAGCATCCACCTCTTCCAGAATGCGCTGGATATGCGGAAAATCCGGATTGTTGATATTCAAACCTTCGCGAGATGGATGGATGATCAGTTCGCCTTTTCGCTCGGGATCGTTACTGATCACGGTAATGTATCCATCGTGTGCAATCCGAACACTGCGGATACGCCGCTTGAGTTCTTCGCTCGGATATCCCATGGCGTCGTTATACAGCTCGCACAGCGTGAAAGCGTATTCCGTACGCGCCTTGAGTAAATCCCGTGCCAGCGATTGGATCTCGTTTTGCGATTGCCGGAATGCCAGGACTCCCACCACCGTGATCATGATGATGATTTCCAGAATAATCACCAGGCTGAGTTTAGTCCGCAGCCGCATGGCCTCCCTCCGAATAGCGAATCTTCAGGCGTTCCATTTTGCGCTGCAACCCCAGCCGGCTCAAGCCCAGTCTGCGGGCGACTTCGCTCTTATTGCCTCCGGCCTCTTGCAGCGTTTTTAAAATCATCTGCCTTTCCAAGCGATCCACCGCATCACGCAGGCTTTGGGGGGCATCCGAAGCGGCCGCGCCGTATTCCATTTTTTTCACAATACGCGGAGAAAGGTGCTCCGGGAGCACCCGGTCGCCTTTTCGCAGAATCGCGTTCCAGCGTTCCACCTCGTTCTCCAATTCTCGGATATTTCCGGGCCAGTCATATTGTTCCAGCAGACGCAAAGTTTCCGGCGCAATGCCTGCTATGGCTTCACCGCGCGCCTGATTTTTTTGTTGCAGGAAATGCTGCGCCAGTACGGCGATATCCTCCCGGCGCTCTCGCAAGGGCGGTACTTCAATCTCCAGGACGCTGATACGGTAAAACAAATCTTCCCGAAACCGGTTTTCGTGTATCAGTTGCTGAAGATTTTGATGAGTGGCCGCCACAATCCGCACATTCACGGGAATTTCCGTGCGTGCTCCGATGCGCCGGACGACGCCGTCCTGAAGCACCCGAAGCAATTTCACCTGGGTACTCACCGGCATGTCGCCGATTTCATCAATAAACAGGGTGCCGGTATGCGCTTGCTCGAAATAGCCCATTCGCCGTTTCACGCCGGTGGCCACCCCTTCTTCAATGCCGAAAAACTCCGATTCAACCAGATTTTCGGGGATCGCTGCGCAGTTAATGGCAATAAACGGTCCCGAGGCCCGGCTGCTGGCTTCATGGATGGCGCGCGCCACCAGTTCCTTGCCGGTTCCTGTTTCTCCGGTAATCAGCACCGGCGCCTCGCTGCGCGCATAATTGACGATCATTTGGCGTAACTGTTCCACCGGACGACTGCGCCCAATAATTTGCTGATGAAGCGCCTCCTGCCGAACCTGTTGTTTCAACGCCAGATTTTCCGCTGCCAGCCGCTGGTGTGCCCGCTCCAATTGCTGATACAGCGTGATGTTTTCCAACACATGGGCGGCATAACTGCATACCGCCCTCAGCAGGGCCTCATCATTGGAGGTGTAAGGCTCGCCGAGAATTTTTTTGCCGAAGAATAAGCCGCCCACGGGCTGGTTACGCACCTCGATCCACTCCCAGAGGGTGAAATCCTGATCGCCGCCGGATTCGCCGAGAGCTTCACCAATCATGTGTTTTTGCTGCCGGGTGGAGCCTTGCAGAAAGGTGGAAGGCAGGGTTGCGTGCATGTTTTTCGCAATCTGTTCCTGACCGCCGCGATAGGCCGCCACAATGGGCTTGCCCTCATCAAAACGAAGCGCCAGGCTTTCCCGTGCACCAAAAGTCCCCGCCATGATCGCCAATATTTGTGAATACAGCTCTTCCGGTTGCCGGCAGCGATTCAGGGTTTGTGCAACTTCAAACAGGGTTTGCAATTGAAAAACCTGCCGTTCCAGTTGCCAAATTTTGCTTTGCAATTCTTCGACCATTCGAAATTCCATCCCTAATAAGATTTCTGACTGTTCGTGGTGGGTTAGTGATAACCAATGGAAAATCAACTTATTAAAACGCCCATTATTAAATTTACATTGCAGTGCGTGGGTTTCCGGATTTTGGACAGGCTGTTAAACAAGTTAACACATTATCATGTTTTTATCAATGCTCGGATGGTTTTCGAAGGCAAAGAAAAGCCGATTCCGCCGTATCAGTGAGCGGATCCGGTTAAAACGGGCTGGAATGAGCCGGATGAGGAAAATCATAAATAGGTAAACCCAAGAAGGCAGGTTTAGAAGAAGTAAAAGCGCGGCAGAGGCTGTCTCGGGTGGTGGAATGGTTTTGTTGGCTGGAACGAATATACCGGGAATCTCCATCGGCTTTGAAACTCGCGCCCGTCACCGCGACCATGCCGATTCTGTAAAGGTCGGGAAGGCAAAGTAAGGAAAGTGTGGGGCTGTCCAACATGGAAACACAAAACCTATTTCACATGAATCGATCCGGGGAGAGGGGAGAAACCGCGATCCGCAGCGGCGCCATTCAACCTGGTTGTCATCCCATAAGCGGACAGCCCCGGCATCAGCTCGGCTCAGTTTTCCTTCAACGCCACTTTGTAGCTTTTGCCGGATTTTTCCACCACCACTTTGTCCTCACGGGCCAACCAGCCGATAGCTGCATTCAATGAAAACGCATCCACTTTCAGTTGATTTTTCAGCTTGGTGACGCTGGCCGCACCGTTATCCCTGAGGGCGTGCCAGACTTTCCCGGCGGTAAATCCAATTTCATGATTCATAATGAAAACCTCCATAGTGATTGATGAACCATCGGTTATGTTACTTCAATTGCGAGCCGTCCAGAGCTTTAATACGGGGGAATCCCATATTATTTCGGCAGCGGGGCAATCAATACCAAAGAAAATCACGGATAGGAAACAATTCGGTTCTTCGCCGATGGCAATCCGGGACAGGCCCGCCGCCCGCAGTGCAATTAAAATTGCGCTGAAGGTAGGAAGCCCTGGGATAAAAAGCAAGTTGTAATTTTTTCATATTTTTACTGATTCAAAATCCGCGTGCCGAACCGGCGGCTGCCAATTTTTCTCTATTGCAATAAATGAGTCATGAAAACAGCCCGGCGGGCGATGTTATAATTGTGACGTGAATGATTATCCGCCCGTATGACAGGAGAGTCGCTATGTATAAACGAATCCACCTCATTTTCGTGTTGCTTCAAGGATGGATCGGGCTGAGTCAGGCCGGAACCTTACCCAAAATATACGATGCGCCGTTTTTGCCCGGCGAACGGATCGTGTATGTGGCTGAATACATGTCCATGGAAATAGCCCGCATCGAGTTTCACCTTATCGGAACCGTCGATACCCTGAACACCACCCTGTTTCATGCCAGAGCAACGCTGCAATCCAATCCGCGGGTGCCGCTGATCGTGGTGCGGGATCGGTACGATGCTTATTTCGATGCCGAGGGGCGGCCCTATCTGCACACGGGCAAGGGACAGCGCCGCCGCTATGCCTTCCGGTTGCAATATCGTTTTGATCACGAGGCCGGTACGGTGAGTGGGTGGGAGTACCGTCAAAAAGGGTTTGAAGAGAAGCTGCGCGGCCAATATCGGGCGGAAATGAACGGCCTCATTTTTGATCCGCTTACACTGTTTTATTACATCCGCGCATTTTTAAAACAACGGGGGACCTATGAACGGGAAACCCTGCATGTTTTTGCCAACGGCAAGACCCGGGTAGTACAAATCCGCCCGCATCGGACGGTGCAGAACGTCCGGTTGATCCAACAGGAGCTGCTGGGATTTCCTCTGGATCTCAAGTTGAAATTCAAAGGCATCGCCGGCATACGGGACATCATTCAATTCATCATGTCCGCCGATCAGAAAATTTTACCGGTGACCGGGGAACTCCGCTTTGCGCTGGGCAAAATGAAAATCCGGCTCAAAGAATACCATCCGGGGAAATGGCCTTTTGTGCAATCTGCGGATCAGTCCGGTTTTGCGGCGCCGGTCCGGCTGAAAAATCAGCCTCTCCGACCATCCCCGGCCGCGGAGGCGATCGCCGGGCAGCCCTCGAACGCGAATTCATGGACTCCCGGTTCGGCGAATCAGAAGTGATATGGATGTTTGGGGGCGCGGAACCGTCCGGCGCAAAATCCTCTTTTTTCAGCTTCATTCTTTGTGAAATTTTTGTTATTTTTATTCCATCCGTCCAATCGAACCAGAAGAAAGTTTCGTTCATGCCTTTCGGCTCTGAATGAGGAACGGCCGAAACGCATCCTTTGGAGACTAAGCGGAACGGCGACACTTCCGGCTTGAAGAGCCGATGCCGGACGGTCTCTTCAGGCCTGTACAAATCTTCGTCAAGGTGGAAAAGCATGAAAAGAGGGCTGTTGTTATTCATCGGTCTGGTCGTTGTAGCACCTATTGGATCTTTGCTGGCCCAAACCAACGGCGGTGCAAGCCGGGTGCTTTCGCTCGCCATGTCCGATAGCATTCATCTGGCAACCGAAGTGTTTGTCCCGTCCGATTCGCTGCCGCGAGCTACCATATTGATCCGTACCGCTGCCGACCGGGAAAACTACAAAGACGCCGCTCTGTCATTTTTACAGCACGGCTACAACGTGGTCATTCAAAGCCTGCGCGGACGGTTTGGGAGCGAGGGTGCGGATTCGCTGTTTGCGGAACCGGTTCGAAATTTCATTCAAGACGCTCATGAAACGCTCCGATGGATCACGGAACAAAAATGGAGTGACGGCAAGGTCGCAACTTTTGGGTATCATGATGCCGGTTACGCGCAATACATGCTGGCCCTGGATCCTCCGCAGGCGCTAAAAACCCAGTACATCATATCCGCTCCGTTTGATTTCTATCAGCATGCAGCGTTTCCGTCCGGAGTGTTCCGAAAAGAACTCATGGAACACTGGTTGCCGCTGCTCAGCTCGGCAAACTACGCTGAATTCTGGAAAGAGCATGCCCGG
>WFVT01000097.1 GCA_015491485.1 Candidatus Zhuqueibacterota bacterium | reverse complement strand
GTGTCAACGGGTTCAGGAATGGCTTGCAGCAATTGTGCCAGCGCACTGGCCATGGCCTGAAGCTGTTCCGCAAGACCGGCCTCATCGGCTGGAATGGGGATATCCAGTCGCTCGAGAATGGTTTCGAGCGTCGGCCTCTTCGGCAGCCGTAGGATATTCTGAGCGAAATAAATCAGGTTGAGTTCCCACAGGGCCGGCAATGGATACCGGGCACGTTCAGCCCAGAACTGCAAAGCGCGACGGATGCACGCGGGATGACTCGCCACCAGGATGGTTTCACCGCTTAAATTTTGCAGCAACGATTGCAGCTTCGCGGCGGTTTCGGCCGGGGAGTCCGGTCGCCGGAAAACCTGAGTCACGATTTTGCCCGGCGCCTGTTCGAAAATGTCAGCGCGGCCGAGCCAGATTTCTTCCGCCTGCGCCCACAGACGATGATCTGGTCGCATGGCGAAAACACAAAACCGTGCGAGGCGAAAGTCATGGGGTTCGTTCCGGGGTTCGGCGCCGGGCAGAAGATACCAGTTGCCGAGCCCATCATGCCCAAAGCGGGGATCATCGCCGAGCGCTTTCTGCAGGAGCATCTCAGCCGCCGCCAGCGACCCACCGCGGAGGTGAAAGAGTGAGCTTGCGATCGCCAGTGCCGGGGCGCTTCCCCCATGCTGCTTCAAGAATTCATACACCTTTTGCTTCATGCGCCGCCTTTTTGCGCTCCATTAAATCGCAGTATGATAGTGGAACGAGCTGCGAAGGCTCAATCTGAAAAACATGCAAATATTTTTCCAGTTTTTGCTGCTCTTCCTGATAATCTCGCTCGGGCGTCAACACCGCTTCGAATTCAATAAAGCTACCTAATCCCACCACGGTATCCAAATGCACCCGCACGTTATCAATAGTATATAACTCGCGCGTTTTTTCAACGACGGTGCGCACGTTATAAGCCGCGCGCAGCATGGCCTCGAGGCGCGACGGTTCCGGAGCCAGATAAATTTGATACTGGCTTTCACGTGACCCGGGTTGGTCATCCCGCTGATAAAAGATAAGTTCTCCGGCGTCTTCATCGCTGTTCAGGCGCAGCTTGAGGCGGCCTCGCTCACAATCGAAATAAATATCCTTTTGCGTAAGGATGCGCCGGAATCGTCCCCCCAATTGTTGGATGCACTGGCGCGCAAAATCGAATTCCTCATAGCGCGCTTTCAGTTCAATGTTTTGCATTTAGAAACCCCATGGCCTGACGATAATCTTAAATGAAATGCAACAATTGAAAAAATATTGAAATATCTGTTAAAAAGCAATTTAAATACGTTTCGACGGTATTTTTTCAAATCAGCACGAAGACCAAACGGAGATTACCATTGATGCCTCTAAAATTGAATCGGAATGCGAACCGAAATGTTCTGTATGGCTCACACAGGTTATGGAGTTCGGCTCTTGTGGCAGTTTGGGCCGTGGCCGGCCTGCTTTTGTTCTCCCTATCGGACGCTCAGGCCCAAAACTGGCTCAAAAAAAAGAAAAAGGCGGAAAAACCGCGCCTGATCGTGGCGGGTTCGGTCAGCGCGAAAAGCATTTTTGATCCGGCGGTCGTGCGCCATTTCGCCAAAATGCGCAAATGGGACGTGCGCATTTACGGCTCCGGCAGCGAAGCCGCCATCGAGGCGGTGTACACCGGCGCTGCCGATTTGGCCATTTCCACCCGGCCGCTTACCGACGAAGAACGTGCTAAAGGCCTGCGCGATTCGCTGATTGCCTACGATGCTATTGCCGTGGTGGTACACAAATCCAATCCGGTACAAAATTTGACGATCAAACAGCTCAATAAAATTTTGCGCCGGAAGATCAAAACCTGGAAAAAGCTCGGCTGGGTGGATCAGCCTATTTCTGTCATTTTACCGGACACCAGCTCCGGGTTGCGCACCGTGTTTTTGCAAACAGTGCTTCGAGACAAAAAGATGAAAGTTCAGCCCAAAGAGGCGCTGTCCACTTACGGAGCGGTGGCCATGCTCCGGCAGGATAGCCTGGCGATCACAATTTGCAGTCTAAGTCAGACGAAATATGCTCATGTTAAACCCGTTGCTGTGGAAGGCGTCCGGCCCGATAAAGATACACTGGCTGATGGCTCTTATGCTTTACGCGTGCCGATCTTTCTTGTGACGCGCGGGCAACCGGGCCGGCTTGTGCAGACCTTTGTTGAGTGGATGCTGACCGGTAAGGTGTACCGTATGCTGGCGAAAACATTTTATGTGCCAACGGAAACATCGCGATCCATCCTGGCAGAATAAATACGGCTCGCCTCCCCTCCACTTTTGCCAGCCCCGGTGATGGTACCGGGGCTTTTTCTATTTACAGAAATCGTATCCGTCCGGTAAACTGCATCTTTTTATGCCAGCCCGAGGCCTCCGGCCGAAAGGGTGCTCGGCGGGGACGCCTCGCGTTAGTTTGTCATTTCGGTGGAGACGCTCTGGCTTTTGGTTGTGCTTTTGGCGAGAACGCTTACGCGCCATACTACCGGTGAGGATACCTTCGTGCCCTCTAAATCAACCTATGCTTCACCGTACGGATACCAGAAATCGAAATAATCTGATAACAGGGGCTTTCCCGACTGTCACGCTAATATTGGGATTGATTCATCCGTTTTTCATTCGCAAACAGCACCTCGATTTTGCCGTCGTCGCTGCGATCAAAAAGGATGTCTGCAGTCAAAAACGCGCCGGTTAAAAAGCGGTGCGATTCTGGAGCATGAAGTGCTTCAAAAACCGATCAAATGGCTGCAATATAACCCTTTGATTATGTGTTAATTAAGGTGAGGGCGATTGGTTGAAATGCACTGCCGCAAAAGGTGGTTTTCTGAGGGCTTTCTTTCACACGTATGGCGTAAACAGGAAGATGTCCGTTCGTTTTTCGAAAATACGTGCTGTCCCGCGCAGGCGCATCAACAATCAGCATCTATGCTTATAAAATCCCAAGAATGCGTTTCTGGCGCAAGCCGTAAATCATCGGTACCCAGAAGAACAGGTGCTCGGCCACGCCCAGATTTCTGGACTGGGCATAAATCCATTGTGTGATATCATACAGGAAATCAATATTCACCACAATATAAATTAGTCCCAAATACTGCAAAGCCAGCAGAATGAGTGCCATCACCGCAATGGCATAGGCCAGCACCTTGAACATGGTACGAATGATTCTGCCGACCAGAAGTCCAAATCCCGCTGTCAGCAGCAGGACGAAGGTTTGTTTATTGGCAAATAAAATATTTTGAATTTCGGGATTGCTTTCCATCGCTGCGCCTCATCAAGCGTTTCGAAGTTGCCCGGTCGCCTCGCCTTTCGGGCTTTACCATCGTCGCGGCCTGGACACTATGGATATCGTCTTATTTTTAAAAATGTTGAAACAATTGTAACAATGGGGAAATGTAGGGGTTGCCTGCAGCCAATTTTGTGTTTTCTTTTTGCCGGAATTGCGCTATATTAACGCCTTGCTTGATCAATCAGAAATCACACATTAAAGGAGCTTCCGTTGTTCAAATCCATGCGCGATGTTCTGCTGATCGTTTTGATTCTCGCCCTGTCAGTCCAACCCGTTCAATCCCAGAATGAGCCAGGAATTCACGCCAGGGAATGGCAGCAATATCGCCATTTGCCGACCAATCCCGAACTCATCGGGCCGCCCGGGATACCGGTGCAGCCGCTTCACTCCGGCCTTGCCAAAGCCAAAGGTCTTAAAGCCACGGTTTTCGGGTATCTCCCCTATTGGAGCTCCAGTGCGTATTTGCGTTTTGACCTGCTCACCCACATCGCGGTGTTTTCGGTGGAAGTCAACGCCGATGGCACGCTGGGCAACGACCACGGCTGGCCCTGGACGGCGCTGATCAACAAAGCACACTCGCAGGGCGTGAAAATCATCCTGGTGGCCACGCTGTTTGACGGCGCGAAAATCAAAACGCTGATTACCAATCCAACTTATAAGCAACGCTTTTTCAACAACATCAAAGCCAAAATGCTCGAGGGCAAGGCAGATGGACTGAACATCGATTTCGAGGGATCGAACAGCACCGGCTGGCGACAATATATCAATGGCTTCATGGCGGAACTGACCGAGTTTTTGCACCGCGAAATTCCGGGAAGCGAGGTGAGCTTTGCCGGGCCGGCGGTGAATTGGGGCGGAAGCTGGGACCTCGTCGGCCTGGCCAATAGCTGTGATTACATTTTTATCATGGGATACAGTTTTTACGGGAGCTGGAGCTCCACTTCCGGGCCCAACGCCCCGCTGACCGGAGGTTCCATTAATATCACCAACACGGTTCTCAACCAATACGGATACATCACCCAAACCCAGCCAGAAAAACTCATTCTCGGGGTGCCGTATTACGGCTTGCACTGGGTAACGTTTACCGATGAGCCTTATTCCAACGTCATCAATTGGGTGGGCTCCAAACAGTTTCAATCGGCGCAGGCGGGTGCGCTGACCTACGGCACGCTGTGGGACGGCGAATCGCAAACGCCGTGGTATCGCTGGGACGATGGCAGCAACTGGAATCAGGTGTGGTTCGATAACGATTCCAGCCTGGGGTTGAAATACGAACTGGCGCTGATCAAAAATCTCAAAGGCGTCGGTATGTGGGCGCTGGGCTATGACGGCAGCCGCCAGGAATTGTGGAATGCGCTGGACAAATATTTCGGCAGCGGGCTCGATCCCGTTCCCGATGAGCCGCTGTCGCTGCAGGTGCAACCGGCCGGGATGGGCAAAATCCGGGTAATGGCGGAACCTTCGGCACGAGCCACCGGCTATTTCGTTTATCTGAGCCGCGACGGCCTGACCTTCGCGGACTCGGTTTTTTCCGGTCAGCCGGAGGCCTTGCTGAGCGATCTCGAGCCCAATGGCCTGTATTTCATCCGTATGCGCGCCGTCAACAGCACCGGACTGTCGCAGCCCACCGAGGTGCTCGCCGCCACGGCTTCGGCTTCCGCCCCTGTGCTGATCGTCAACGGCTTCGACCGCACCTCCGGCACGGTGAATCCGCGGAATTACATTCGCCAGCACGCAAAAGCCGTGGCGCAGGCCGGATTGCCGGTGGCCTCGTGCAGCAACGAGGCCGTGTTTCGCGGCAGAATCTCGTTGCAGGATTTTCAAATTGTGGATTGGATGCTTGGCGACGAAAGCACCGCCGATGATACTTTTAATCCCATCGAGCAGGACTCGGTCAGGGCTTTTTTACGGAGCGGCGGCCGGTTGTTTGTATCCGGTGCCGAAATCGGCTGGGATTTGGTGGCTAAAGGCAATTCACAAGACCGGGCTTTTTACAACGATTTTCTCAAGGCCACGTATCTCGACGATGCGCCGCTGGGCCGTAAAGCCACCTACTATTCCGCCAAACCGATTTCTGGCACTCTTTTCGACGGCCTGCCTTCGTTTTCGTTTGACAACGGCTCGCACGGCACGTTTGATGTGGATTGGCCGGACGCCATTCGCGGCTGGAACGGCGGGCGCAACTGCCTGGCCTATGTGGGCGTGGATGTGAACAACGGCGGTGCCGCAGGCGTGGCTTACGAAGGGCTGTTTCCGGGCGGGAGCCGGCCGGGCAAGCTGGTCTATCTGGCAATTCCGTTCGAAACCATCTACCCCGAAAGTCGCCGCAATGACATCATGGCGCGGGTTTTGAATTTCTTCGAAGCCGGCGTTACCGGCATTGCCGACCGCGATGTTACACCAAAATCATTTCAGCTTTTGCAAAATTATCCGAATCCATTTAATATCAGCACGCGCATTCGATTCATCATTCCGGAACGCGGACGCATTTCTCTGGTGATCTACAACGCCAACGGACAGCAAATCAAACACCTCGAACGATCGTTTTTAGTGGCCGGACGTCACGACATGGCCTGGGACGGCACCGATTCCGCCGGACAGGTCGTGCCATCCGGGATCTATTTTTACCGAATTCATTTCACCGGCAACCAGGGAACCACCGCCGTTCGCTCCGGTCGCATGACGTTGCTCAAGTAATCCATCCGCTTTGGCTTTTTCGAAAGAATCCGATTGGCTTCCACAGGACGTCAACGCAGGAACTTGAACCGTATCAAGGATTGACACGCGATGAAGGTATGCTTTGCCACGAGTGAGTGTGTGCCGTATGCGAAAACCGGTGGATTGGCCGATGTGAGCGCTTCATTATCACGGGCGCTGGCGCGGCTCGGCTGCAAAGTCAAAATGTTTCATCCTCTGTACCGGTCCCTCAACCCCAAAGACCACCACCTCACCTTCGCTGAAGAGCTCAAAGACCTGACGGTGTTTATCGCCGGCAAGCCCGTGCGCTTCAACGTCTGGTACAAAAAGGAGCCCGGGCTGGCCCTGGAAACCTATTTCATCGATTGCCCGATGTATTTCGACCGGGAGGCGATTTATACCGATGACACCGATGAAGACGAACGGTTTATCTTTTTTCAGGATGCCATCATTCGTGTACTGCAGCAACTGGCCTGGACGCCCGACATCCTGCACTGCAACGACTGGCAGACCGCTTTGTTGCCGGTGTATTTGAAACTGAAGTATAGCTGGGACCGGTTGTTCGCCGGCACGCGCAGTCTGCTGACGCTACACAATCTCGAATATCAGGGCAAATTCAGCCCGGAAACCATTGGCAAGGCCGGGCTGCCCATGGACTATTACTATCCCACCGGGCCGTTTGAATTTTACGGCCAGTTCAGTTTTCTCAAAGCCGGCATTGTATTCGCCGATGTGCTGAATACGGTGAGCGAGACCTATGCCCGGGAAATTCAAACCCCGGAATTCGGCGCCGGACTGGACGGGGTGCTACGCACCCGCAAAGCGGATCTGTACGGTATTTTGAACGGCATCGATACCGTGGCATGGAACCCGCGCAGCGACACGCTGATCCCCTACCGATATGGCATCAAGACGCTGAAATTCAAGGCGCAGAACACGGCCAGCCTGCGGGCGCGTGCGGGACTGCCCGCCGATGAAGGAGTTCCGCTCATCGGCATTGTGGCGCGGCTGGTGCACCAGAAAGGCTTCGATCTGCTGCCGCCGATCTGGAGCCAGTTGATGGAACTGCCGGCGCAGTGGGTGGTCCTGGGGACCGGCGAACGCGAGTTTGAAGATTTTTTTCGGCGGGCGGCAAAGGGACATCCGCAGAAAGTCGCGGCGTTTATCGAGTTCAACAACGAGCTGGCGCATTGGATCACCGCCGGCAGCGACCTGTTTCTGATGCCGTCGAAATACGAGCCCTGCGGGCTGAATCAGATGTACAGCCTGAATTACGGCACGGTTCCTGTGGTGCGCAAAACCGGCGGCCTGGCGGATACGGTGATCGATATCGACGAGAATCCAACCCAAGGCAATGGCTTTGTGTTCGGCGATTACTCTCCTGCGGCGTTGCTGTTCACGCTCCGCCGCGCGCTGGACAAATACCCCGACCCATCTCTCTGGCGCAAAATGATGCTGCGCGGCATGTGCGCCGATTTTTCCTGGAAACGCTCGGCGCAGAAATACCTGGAACTGTATCAGAAGGCGCTGGGGACAGCCGGACGACAATAGTCTTCTGCAAAAAAGCGCTTTCAGCAGGCTGCACTCAAGCTCACGAATTCACTCTACAGGGATACCGCTTATTTGATTTTTATTCAATGCATCCGTGCGGATTTTCCAACCAACCCGAGGCCTATAGCTGAGGGGGGGACGCGGCGGGTCAGTTCGCGCTACATTGCATTTTCAGCGGGGTGCCTGGCGTTAGTTTCAATTTCGGCTATGTGGCACAGGAAAATTACGACTGCATCCTGGCATCAATTTTCAAATCAAAGCCGCGGCGGCCCAATGCTTCCACGTATTTTTCCGGATCCACCGCTTCCTCCAGCTTGATGCTGCCCGGGGGGAACTCGCCCTGTGCCAGCATGATGCCGACGATGGCGGCGCCGAATCCGGTCGTGCGCTGCATGGCGGTGAAATCCAGCTCGTCGTCATAAAAATCGATCAGCTCGATGGTCACCTCTCCCTCATCGCCACTCACCACCACGCGCAGGGCCACCACATCGCGCGGGTCTTCGCTCAACAGACGCGGTCCGGCCACGGCATGAAACACGTTGCGCGGCGATACTCGCACGCCATCGACCTGCACCGGCTTTTCATCCAAAAGCCCGAGGTCGTAGATGGTTTTCATTTTTTCATAATGGCCGGGATAGCGGACGGTTTTTTCGATGTATTCGTCGAGGACGCCCGCGAACGTCCACGGGCAGGTGGACGTGCCCCCCACGGTGATGAACGCCTCGCAGCGGCCCAGCGGCGGCGGAAACTCGATCGGCTCCAGCTCGGCGAACGCATCGATTTGCGTGATCTCGCCGCCGCGGAGCACATACGCCTTGCCGAAGTACTCGTTGGTCAGGCCTTCGATGCTGAAGGTCAGCGCATAGTCCAGCGGCGGCTGCGGTTCCTGCGGCAGGCCGCCCACATAGATGCGCACCCGATGCGGGTGCTTGAGTCGCCGCATGCCATAGACGGCCAGAATATTCGCCATGCCCGGCGCCAGGCCGCAATCCGGCGCGATAGTGACACCTTGCTGTTTGGCCATGTCGCTCAGTTCGTGCTGCTGGAACACCACATCGGTGTTGCCGCCGAGATCGCAAAAATGGCAGCCGGCCCGGATGGCTGCCCGGGTTAAATCCACATTGAAATAGTACGGCACGGCGCTGAGGCACACATCCACCCCGCGCAGGAGCTGCTCGATCTCATGCGCTTTGGTCACATCGGCCCGCACCGGCACCACGATATCGTCCTGCAAAAGCGCGTTCAACCGCAGCGCGGCTTGCACCGCGCGGTCTTCGTCAATATCGGCGATGAGAATGCGCGCAGCATGACCATACTTGCCGAAATCGTACGCGGCGGCGGTTCCCTGCCAGCCGGCTCCCAGTACCGTATAGGTTTTGCGATCGTTCATCATGGGGAAGGTCCTTTCGTGAAGGGATTGCATTGTGTGTTTTGATTCTCCCGCTGGGGCTTAGTGAACGCAGAGTATCCTGGCGGATCCGGCGCCTCAGCGAGAGAATCCCTTTTTTCAAGCGCCCGGTCACGCCTCGAGGCCCGGATTCACCAACATGATCTCCGAAAGCGGTTTTTTGCGGATGTCCGGGACGCGCGCATCCGCTGCTGGATAGCCCACCGGCAGCAATAAAAACGGCTTTTCATTGTTAGGTCGCTGCAATATCTCGCGCAAAAAGCCCATCGGGCTGGGGGTGTGTGTGACCGTGACCAGGCCCGCATTGTGAATGGCGGCGATCAGCATTCCGGCAGCAATGCCAGCGGACTCGTTCACATAATAATGCTTGATTCTCCGCCCTTCTTCATCCAGCCCGTAATCGATTTTGAACATCACGATCAGTACCGGCGCGATTTCGAGAAACGGCTTTTGCCAGTTGGTGCCCAGCGGCTGAAGGTCTTGCAGCCAGTCCTGGGGAAACCGGCGCTCGTAGTTTTCGCGCTCCTCCTTTTCCGCAGCTTCTCGGATGCGCCGTTTGAGATCGGGGGCGGTCACGACCACAAACCGCCAGGGCTGTTTGTTGGCCCCCGAGGGCGCCGTTCCGGCGGTGCGGATGATCGTTTCGATCAGATCCATGGGCACGGGATCGGGCGAAAAATCGCGCACACTGCGGCGTTTTTGCATGAGCTGCAAAAACGCCTGCGCCCTCGCCCGCTGCGTCTCCGGATCGAGCCGCTCGTATGCGAGCGGGATGGTGGCGGTATTGGCATCTTGCATGGCACACTCCCTCTTCGAAGGCTCAATACAACGTTTCCAGACGCGAGCCCGGGTAATAATGTTGCAGAATGGTTTCGGTGTCGAAACCTTCTAAAGCCATCCCCAGTGCGCCGATCTGACACAGGCCCACGCCGTGCCCCCAGCCGCCTCCGGTCAGCACGAACTCGCGTGGTACGGCATCACCGCCAAACTTCGCCTCGATGATGAAAGCCGAGCTGTACAAAAATTTTCGGTGCAGCACATTGCGGATGTCGTACTGATCTTTCAGCGTGATCGTGTGCAGGTGCATGTTGGCATCCAGAAAATCGATGCCCAGGCGAACAATGCGACCGGAGCCGCCGCGCTCCAGCACCTGCATGCCCTGCACCGCAGCCACATCCAGCTTGAGCATCTCGTTGAGCCGCTGCGTCAGTTCCTCCTGGCGGAGCGTCACCTGCCAGCGGAAATACCGGCCGCTTTCATCCACCGAGCCCAGGTACCGGCTCAGCTCGCTTTCATCCACAACGTGCGGGCTGCAAAAGCTCTTCGGATGACTGGTCAGCCACTTCTGCACATCGTCCTCGCGGCGCAGATCAAACTGCTGCGTAAAATCTTCGCGGGCATCGGACTTGACCACCAGGTACGGCTTGGGCTTGCCTTTCCACACGGCCTCATACGCTTCCATGATGCCGCCGCAGCTTTTCGAATACCGGGCATCGCAAATTTCATCGTCATACATGAGCACGCGGCCACGGGTGGTCTGCGTGCTGGCGATGGCCTCCGCAGTCAGAAAACCGGTGCCCTGATAGCGCTGGCAGCAATCGTCGTTGCAGGCGTCGATGCCGAGCTCGTGGTGTTTGTTCTCGGCATGCGCCAGCAGCCACGAGCGCGCGGCGATGGTCTGTGCCTCCAGCAGCGCCGGCGGGCATGCGGCATTCATCTCCGACGTGGCCACGCAGGCCAGATAGGTTTCAAATGGCAGAACGTTTACCAAAAACAGCGTGTCGTTCCGCAGCGAGAGTTCCAGCTTACCGGGCAAATGCACATCGATATACTTTTTCCAGTGAAAACTGCGCCCGGCGATGACATCCCGGACCAGGATGCCGCTTTTCGGTGCCAGTTCAGCGGCGGCTTTTGGCTGGATGTGTACGCGCTCGCCGCTGTATAATTTTTGATCACCGTCAAAAACCGCCAATTTGCCGTTCTGGGTTTCAACGCGCAGCGGCAATCCCGGAGAAAGGCCCATGCTTCTGCCGTTGGCGAAAACCAGTTGATAGTCGCCGTTTCGGGGCGTCTCCAGCCGGATTTCGCGGTATCGGTCTTCAGGGAGAATGATGCCGATGCGGATGTCGGGCTCTTGCTGCAACGTCTGGAGATTCATGAAGTCTATTCCTCACACATTGTTTGATCTGAAAATGACCCCATGCGTTTGCATAATCGCAGGAGAAAATACATAACCGAAGCCGAAACTTCAAGCAGGAATTGGCGAACGGGTGGCATCCGGCTTGTGCTCATGGCATATTTGTGGAAAGCGATTGGTATTGTGAGCATTTTGTGTTACATTATTCAGAGCAATCGAGGGATTCAATCATATTGGCAACAAGGCGTTCAAACCTCGTTTCGGACTGATGATGTCCTGCTTTGCCTGCACACGATTCGGATTTCTTTCAATCGATTGAAGGAGCATGTATGAAAAGACGAATAACAGTAATAATGTTGGGCTTGATTTTGCTTGCCCCCATTCCGCTGACGGCGCAATATCAACTGGAACAGGCCTTTCCGGCGCTGCGGTTCAACCGGCCGGTGGATTTACAGGCCGCACCCGGCGATGCCCGGCGTTTGTTCGTGGTGGAGCAGGCCGGTGTCATCCGGGTATTTGAGAACACATCCTCGGTGACTTCCAGCCGGATTTTTCTGGACATTCGCGATCGCGTGGATGACAGCAGCACCGAAATGGGGCTGTTAGGGCTGGCGTTTCATCCTGACTTTCGCCAAAACGGTTATTTTTATGTAAATTACACCGCCGGCGGCCCCCGGCGCACGGTCATTGCGCGCTTTCAAGTCAGCCCGACGGATTCCAATCAGGCCGATCCGGATAGCGAATTCATCCTCCTGAGCTTTAATCAACCTTACGGAAACCACAACGGTGGCCAGCTCGTTTTCGGACCGGACGGTTATCTCTACATTGCCACGGGCGACGGCGGTTCCGGCGGTGACCCGCAGGGCAATGCCCAAAACCGGAAAAACTTGCTGGGGAACATTCTGCGCATCGATGTGAATCAGACGAGCGGAAATTTAAATTATGCCATTCCTGCGGATAATCCGTTTGTGGGCAACAATCAGGGATACCGGGAAGAAATTTATGCTTACGGTCTGCGCAATCCGTGGCGCTTCAGCTTCGACCCCGAGACCGGCTGGCTCTGGTGCGCCGATGTGGGACAAAACCGTCTTGAAGAAATCAATCTGATCAAAAAAGGCGGCAACTACGGCTGGAACATTATGGAAGGCAGCGAATGTTTCAATAGCACCGATTGCGATCGCACCGGACTCGAATTGCCCATCTGGGAGTACGATCATAGCCGCGGCGACCGTTCGATTACCGGCGGATTTGTCTATCGGGGATCACGAGTGCCTGAGTTGGTGGGCGCTTATATTTACGGTGATTTCGTTTCCGGGCGCATCTGGGCGCTTCGGTACGACGGTCAGAATGAGCCGCAAAACGAGCTCTTGCTGGACACCAATCTTTATATTTCTTCCTTCGGCATCGATGCCCGGCAAGAACTGTACATCTGCGCTTTTGACGGGTATATCTACCGCTTCAAAGCCACCGTAACCGGAGTGCAGAACGGTACTTCCAATTTGCCCCGGGAACACCGCCTTATCGGCAATTTCCCGAATCCGTTCAATCCGGAAACTGAAATTGTGTTTCAGCTTGCGCAAGATGCCGAAGCCCGGATTGAAATATGGAATCTTATGGGACAGCGTTTGGCTACCCTGGTTGAAGGTTTCATGTCGGCCGGAACACATCGCGTCCGTTGGCACGGACAGGATGCCCGTAATCATCCGCTGCCGTCCGGAATTTATTTGTACCGGCTGGTGGTGAACGGAAAGCCGGTCGCCATGAAAAGGATGGTGTTACTGCAATAAGCCCGTTGCGTCGATCATGGCAGAGGTCGTTTTGGGACCGCTGGTCGTTAAGGCTTCGCCGCGCTATAATCGATCCGTGACGAGTTTGGAAGACCATCAAATCATCGCTGAAATAATTTCAGACGCTCATGCCTCCGGCGGCAGACGTTTTTCAGGAGCAATCCGTTACGGATTTCCGTCTGAGCTGACAAAATCCGAAACCGGATTGAGCAATTGACAACCATGTAAAATTTGGCTATATTTCATTATCAAATTGTGTAAAACTGTTCACACCATCTCAATAAACGGAACCCATGCAGACAGAACCGATACAGATTTTTCGGCGCGGACTCGGCCTGAAGCATGAAGTGGCCGAGCTTCTGGACCAGGATTATGCCAGTCAAGTAGTAGATTTTTTCAAAATAAACGATTACCGGTTGCAGGTCGGTGAAATTTCTCTTTTTTTAGCGCGGGAATTTGGTTTCTGCTACGGCGTCGATCGTGCCGTGGATTACGCCTATCAGACCCGGAAAAAATTCCCCGACCGCCGCATTTTCCTCACCGGCGAAATCATTCACAATCCCCATGTAAACCGGCGAATGCTGGAGATGGGGATTCGTTTCCTGACCGGCCAGTAC
>WFVT01000096.1 GCA_015491485.1 Candidatus Zhuqueibacterota bacterium | reverse complement strand
GCTTCATCAACTGCCGCGTATCTCTACGCAGTTCTTCATACAAAGCCATAACGGGCTGAAACCGGAATATCATGTGCAATCCCACATAGGCCGTCCCCCCGCTTAAGACTTGAACCAGCAGCATAGCCACTCCATCGGGGGGAATGTATGTGGCGGCAAGCCGGGTAACGGCAGCCATCACAGCCAGCATCCCTAAAGTACAGACAAGCGCCGGGATTTGGGAACCAAAATAATCCGACCACCGAACACGGGTTTTTGAAGTGATAATGAACAACATCAAAAACATCACGATAACGTATGAAACCACGATCCCAATGGATACCCCGACGATGCCGTACTGTACCCCCCAGAACGTCGCCGCAGCCAGTAAAAGAAACTCAAAAGCGCGGCGAGTTACCGTTGATTTGACATATCCGGTGGTGGTTAACAGTGAATTGAGAAATGGATCCATCGATCGCAAAATACCGGCGAAGCACATGATTTGCAGAGGTTTGACGGCCGGGGTCCATTCAGGCGTCAGCACGATCGGGATGAAGAGCGGCGCCACAAAGGCCAGTCCGCCCAGCATCGGATAACTAACCAGGCTGATCGCCAAAATCAATTTTTTAAAGGCGGTACGAATCCGCTCAGGCTGATCTTGAATGCGGGAAAAGGCAGAGAACACCACACGATTCACGGCGCGGGTGATGCGACGCTGTGGAAGCCGCATCAATTCGAATGCTTTTTCATAAAGTCCCAGGGCTTCCGCCCCCAGATAGCGCGAAATAAAGAAATAATCGATCTTATCCGACCCGTACCGGAACAGGTTGCGGAGGGAAATCAGGATACCGAAGCGGAACAGCTCCCGGCTCGCCTCCCGGCTAAACCGCAAACGCGGTATCCAGCCGGTTTTGCGCATAGCCAGTATGCCGGAGGTCCCCACACCAAGCAGTTTACTGTAAACGAGACTCCAGTACGAAAAACCCAGCGCTGCCAGCAAAATGGCGCTCCCGATCGTGATAAACCGCTCGAGAGTGGATATGATGGACGTGCTTTTGAAATCCATTTCTCGTTTGAGGACGGTCAGTGGCGTTGCTGAGAAGCACTCGATCAGCATATAGGTGGCAATGACCGGCAGTACAGTCTCCAGAACCGGATTGTTAAAAAAACCGGCAACCACCGGCGCCGTGACGGCCACAATGAGCCAAAGAGCCAGCTTGAAAGCAAAATCCATGACAAAAAGCGTATCGATATGCACCTGCTGGATATCTTCTTTGCGCTGGATCAGCCCCATGTGAAAACCGAATTCACCAAATTTGGTGGCAAAACCGATGACCATCATCGCGGTGGCCACGACGCCAAAATCCTGCGGTGTCAGCAATCGGGCCAGGATCACCGTGCTGATAATCTGCCCGAAGGTGCCTGCCATCCGGGCGGCGGTATTGTATAAAATGCCCAGTTTGGTTTTTTTACCGATATCCTTTCCGTCCATTGCTTCAATCCAGCCTCGTTTGCAAACGCTTCAAGAGGGAAGTTAACAGGGTTTCCGCAAATCCCTGCACCGTGGCATCCACCGAGGTCCCCGTATTCAGGACAACAAATCCATATTGCCGGGCCACCTGATGATAAATCGGACGCAACATAGCGAGATGGCCTGTTCGCAGTTGCGGCTTGCGCTTAAAAATGATTTCCGGGTCAGCGTCCAGCAGCACCCCGAAATCGGGCCGCGGGTAAAGTCGGCACAACAGCCGCCGCAGCCTGACATGATAGTCCATGGGACGGTTTTTATAGCCCACCAGCATATCGTAAATATAACGGTCTGCCAGAACGATTCTTCCCTCGCGTAATCCGGGCAAAACCCGCAACTGCCAGCGGGCTGCCATTTCAATCATCAATAGCGGATAATAAATCGCACTGCGCACAAACAGTTTCATCCTCTTGAAAAACGGAAGCGGTCCCGGCTTGGTGGAAAGCTTGCCGGCATAATACGCCTTGTAATCCTCACGATATGGATCCACATTGAGCCGTTTCAAGCGTTCTTTGAAGTGGAAAAGACTGCCTCCCCACGGACCAAGATAAACCACGCGGGTATTGCATCCTACCGCTTTTAAGTAGTCTCGCACGGCATGGATCGTGGTGGTCTTCCCGCTGCCGTCCGGCCCCATAAAAGCCACCAGCACCCCCCGCTTTCGGCCGAAAACTCGCAGCCGATAACGACGCCATCGGACCTGCCACAAACGGCGACGGTTTCCGGGAACGGATTTTTTCAGCAATTGCTTCGCCTGCGTCGCGAGCGGTTCCACCCGCTGTGGATTCCGAACGCAATCCTCGAACTCCTGCCGGATTGTCACAAAAACCGGCCAGATACCAAACTGCTGCAATTTCTCCCGCAAATATTTTTCGTCCAGCGGCTTTTTAAAAAGCCGACGCAATTCATC
>WFVT01000095.1 GCA_015491485.1 Candidatus Zhuqueibacterota bacterium | reverse complement strand
GCTTAAAACAGGAGACATACAAAGGGAGGTCGCATGGCAGGAAAATCAATCACCACGGCCGTTTTGCTGATCAGCCTCGCGATGGCGATCGCGATGCAGGCGTGTCAGCGAAACGGAGCGCCCACAGAAATTCCAACTCCGGATGTCACCATCACGGCGGATCAGACCCACAATAAATTCAGCCGCAGCATACCGCCGGTCGCAAAAGTTCCGTCCGGCGCCGTCGTAGAAGTCTTCACCAAAGAAGCCACCGATGGCCAGTTGACGGCAAATTCCACGGTTGATGATGTGAAAAACCTCGATTTCAGCCCGATCCATCCGCTCACCGGGCCGGTGTATGTGGAAGGCGCTGAGCCGGGCGATGTGCTCGCCGTCAAGTTGCTAAAAATCGAAGTGGGCGATTGGGGATGGTCGGCGGTGGTCCCCGGTTTCGGCTTTCTGGCCGATGAATTCACCGAGCCGTATCTGAAAACGTTCACCCTCGGGAAAGATGCCCGGTTCGCGCGATTCAATGATAAAATAAAAATTCCGCTGCGTCCCTTTGCAGGCGTGATGGGGGTGGCGCCGGATACCGATTCGCTGTTATCCACCATTCCTCCGCGTGCCAACGGCGGCAATATGGACAATCCGTTCCTTACCGAAGGTGTAACGGTGTATTTCCCGGTGTTTGTGGAAGGCGCGCTGTTTTCAATCGGGGATACTCATGCGGCGCAGGGCCTCGGCGAAGTTTGTGGGACGGCGGTGGAAGCGCCCATGCGGATCGTGTATCAGGTGGAAGTGCTGAAGAATCACCGCAAGCTACCGGAGCCGCAGTACGAGACCGATGACTATTACGCCGTCACGGCATTTGCCACAACCATCGACGAAGCCACCAAAAAGGCCACCCGCTATATGATTGATTACCTGGTGGAAGAGCATGGCCTCAGCCGAACGGAAGCCTATGTGCTTTGTTCACTGGCGGGCAATTTGCATATTGCCGAAGTCGTGGATGTGCCTCATATGCTGGTCGCCATGCACATGCCCAAAAGCGTGCTTGGGCTATAATGGATTGTCAGGGTTGATTGGGGTCCCGTGGCCGTATTGCGCTGTCATCGAATGATCCCGGAGTAAAATCCCGGGGCAACATATCGGCCACGCGTTCCCAACCCCAGTAGCCGTAGGTGGTGAGGGCGTAAGGTTCGTACACGTAGCCGGTTGTGTCCAGTAGCGCCAGCGGAATGTTCAGGCGGATCCACGATACCTGATCCCTGGGCCGCTGCTCCTCAATATAATCTCCGGGCTTCCATTGCCCCCGCGGCAAGCGGCGATTGATGCGGTACCAGACATAATCCGGGTCTTCTTCTTCTCTGGTGTACACGATTTCCAGGATCCCGTCGAACTGTAGCTGCACCTCGAAGGCATGGCTGCCGGGTTGCACAAAGGTGGGTTTGACGAGCTGGCGCCTGGGCGTTTGGCGCCGGCTGAGTCCCCAACTCGGCAAACTGAAAACCAAAAAACCGTCTTCCTGTAGGCGATTACGCAATGCCGACACAATGAAGTGCCGGAATGAGCCATAGTAAGTTTTGAGGCGGTTTTCATGCCAGCGGCGTGCCTGGGAATTATTTTGAGGCGGCAGTTCTTGAAATTGCGTCTTGCCCCAGAAACGGACATTCTCGCCCTCGGCAACGAACTCTTCAAGTATAAAAGTCACCTTATAGCCCAGCGCCAGGTTCTCAATTTCAAGCGGTGCTCTGGCTTTCGCCACAAATTTTCGACCGCGTCCGCCCTCTTCAAAATCAATGACATGCGCGTTGATAATCTTAGAGCGGCGTGCGTTTTGGGACGTGCCCAAAAACAGCTCGGTGAATTTTTTGAGCTGCTTTTTCCACCGCTTGATTTTGGCCGCCGAGACTTCCACTTCGGGCATTTCCAGCACTTTGATCTTTAAGGCATAGTTGATCGTCGGTTTTTCTCCGGCAAGCACTTTGATATTCAAGGTCACCATTTCATAACCGATGCGTGAGATCACCAGCTCATAAACGCCCGGAGGCACCCGCTGGATGGAATAATATCCCAGCGAATCTGTGGCGTCGCCGAGGGAGGTGCCGGACAGAAACACGTTCACATCCGCCAGCGGCTTCCGGGTTTCGCGATCGGTGATGCGGCCCTCAATGGTGGCGAAGCGCCCGGATTGCGCGGTTGCACGAGAAATGGCGAAAACCGTTGCAAACAGAAAGAGGAGCACCGCCCACAAACGGTGAAGCAAAAACGATTTCATAAAATATCCCTGTATTCGAGTGGAAGATGAGCCTTCGAAATTGGGTACTTGCTTTTCACTATGATTCCGGTTTATTCCGTGGAATTGGGTTTTGGAAACCACGGATGGATACGGATCAAATGCGGCTTTGAGCCTGTTTTGACAGCTGGGTGTCGAGCCTGTTTCATTTATGATTTTTTAAAAGGAATGCCCTCAGCGATCTTAGCGCCTCAGCGAGAAAGGGGCATTTCCCCCGGCCCGAAGACCTTTTTCGCCTTACGAGACATTGGTAATCCAGCGATAAGACCGATATTCCTGCAAAACGTTGCGTGCTTTTTCGAGCTGCTGCTCCACAGCTTGTGAGCCGGTGCCGCCTTCCACATTGCGGCGCGCCAGGCTCGCCTGCGGATCGAACATCTCAAACACCGACGCATCGAAATGCGGCGAATGCTGGCGGTAAACGGTCAGCGGCAATCGGGACAGCGGCAGGCCACGCTGTTCCGCATCCCGCACGAGCTGACCCACAATGGCATGCGCCTCGCGAAACGGCACGCCCCGGCTGACCAGAAAATCGGCCAGGTCGGTGGCATACAGCAAATCGTCAATGCGCACAGCCATGGCCTCGGGATGAAAACGCGCGGTGGCTGCCGCCTCGCGGAACAGCTCTGTCGCCGGCGTGAGCTCCTGAACGATGCGAAAGGTCAGCGGTTTGTCTTCCTGCAAGTCCCGCTGGTAACTGAGGGGCAGGCCTTTTTGCAGAATCAACATCTGTTGCAGGGCGGCAATGGCCACGGCGGCCTTGCCACGGATGAGCTCCATGGCATCCGGATTCTTCTTTTGCGGCATCATGCTACTGCCGGTGGCGAAGGCATCGGAAAATTCGAGGAAGCGGAATTCCTGACTGCTCCACAGTTGCCATTCGGCGCAAACCCGGCTGAGGAAGGTGTAGAAACCGGCCACGATGAACAGAAATTCGGCCGCGAAATCGCGGTTGGCCGTAGCCTCAATGCTGTTGGGCGTCACGTCATCGAAGCCAAGCTGTTCCGCCAGTCGCTGGCGATCGATGGGGAAGCCCGCGCCCGCAAGCGCGCCGCTGCCCAGTGGCATCCGGTTGAGACGCGGGTAAAAATCGCGCAGGCG
>WFVT01000094.1 GCA_015491485.1 Candidatus Zhuqueibacterota bacterium | reverse complement strand
TTCAGAACGTGAAACCATGTTTGCCTGTAGTCTAACGCGAGGCGTCCCCGCCGAGCGACCTCCCCTCGGCCAGAGGTCTCGGGCTAATTAAAAATTATTCGGCTGGAGGTATCGGGCCAGTTGGGAATTCTTTTACCGGTCGTCTTCGGTTCAGGCCCCCGGTCGGGATCGTTTGAATATAAAGACCAATCCTGGAATGATTAATCTTGAATTTATAAGCCATTCCAAATGCTTTAGTTTAGTTAAAAATTTATTGCCCTATTTTTTCAAACATCGTAATTTTGCGAAAAATACGAGTGGTTCATCTCAATGAACACAGGAAGACCATACCATGAATATAAAGAGTCAGATCACGCTGCTTAAAATTTTAGCCCTTCGAAAAGAGCAACAAAAACGGCATCGCGAGCCTGAACCTGCATCATACACTTTTTCTTTTGATCCCTCTGCCCTATTGGATATCCTGGCAAAAAACTTGAATGATTTGATCTATTTTGTGCAGCGAGAAAGCGATCAAATTCTCGACGGCCGCATTGCCTTTTTCAATGACCTGCGAATCAAAGAAATCACCGGCTATTCGGCAAAGGATTTCAGAAACGATCCCCTGTTATGGGAAAAAATCATCCATCCCGATGATATCGGCAGGGTGATCGAGCATACTCTGGAAATTATTGCTAATCAAAAAACCGGCATCCGAAGTTACCGCATTTACAATAAAATCCATGGCAAATATCATTGGATTGAAGACAAGCTCATCCCGCAACAGAATTCGAACGGCGACATCATCGGCTTTTTGGGCATTGCCAGAGACATCACGGAGCAAAAACGCAAAGAAGAACTTTACCTGCATGTGGCCAATAAAATTTCAGCCCTGACCGGCGATGATTTTTTCCGTTCCTTTGTTCAGTTTTTCAGCGAAAGTTTCGGCCTGTACTGCACATTGATTCTCGAACTGGAAAAAAACGGCAAGTCCCCGGCATCCAAAGTCATTGCGGCCTACCTGGATCAGAATTTGCTGGAGGCACTGGATTTTAGTCTTCAGCATTCACCGGCGCAACTGGCGTTGCAAACCGGCTCCGTGTTATATCCTCAACAGGTCCAGCGCTTTTTCCCCGATGACCGTTTTTTGATCGGGAAATCCATTGAAAGTTTTATCGCCGTGGCGTTAAAGGATGACGGCGACCACAACATCGGATTGGTTATCGGGATGGATCGCCGTCCCATGCAGGATCCCGATATGGTGGAACAGTTTCTGACCATTTTTTCCGGACGCATTTCCGCGGAACTGATGCGGAAGCGGGCGGAGACCGCTCTGCACAGCAGCGAAAGGCGATTACGCGCCATTTTCGAAAATACTCAAAGCGCCATCTTTCTGATTAACGATTCCGGGAAATTAGTCGATGCTAATCCTGCAGCGGCGCAACTGACCGGATATGAACTCTTTGAAATTCGAAAACAGTATGTCAGCAAATATATCCCAGCCGTGGAGCAACGTTTTTTTCGCCGTGGCTGGAAAAAATTCAAGCAAGCCGGGCATGCTCAGGGAGAACTCAATTTAATAACCAAAACAGGAGAGACCCGGTTGGTCGAATACAAAGCCATGGCGAACATCATCCCGGGACTGCACCTGGCTATTCTGGGGGACGTGACGGAAAAGCACCAGCAGGACCGTGCCATTCTCGAGTTTACGGATAAAGAACGCATGAATGTGGGCCGCGAAATTCATGACGGGCTTGGCCAGTATGTCACAGGAATCGAATTGCTGTCCAAAGCGCTGGCCCAGAAACTGGAGAAAAAAGGCCTTGAAGAAGCACGGAATGCCAATGAAATTCATGAACTGATTCAAAAAGTCGCCCACCAGATGTCGATCATTGCAAGCGGTTTGCCCCCGGTTTTGCTTGAAGACGCCGATATCAAGAAAATCTTTGCCGATTACTGCCGGTTCATCGAAACCACCTTCGAGATAAACTGTCAGTTTAAACATGACGATCGGCTCTCAATACAAAACAGCCTTTTAACGACACAGCTCTTTCGTATCATGCAAGAAGCCGTGCACAACGCGATTAAGCACGGTAGGGCCAATCACATTACCATCGAACTGAAGCGCAAGAACGGCAACTATCTTTTGCAAATTGTGGATAATGGAATTGGGATTCCCACCAATTTAGACCAGATCATGGGGACCGGAATGCGAAGTATGATTTACCGTACCAGGATTTTAAAAGGCACCATCAATTTTATCAAAAATACCTCGGGGGGCACCATTGTCAGTTGTCTCTTCCCACCGAAAGGAATCACCCATTGAAAAAGAGCGGATGAGATGATTCAACTGTTTGATTAAGTTATTTTGTTGAGTACATATTTTTTTATCAAGGCGAGACTGAATTTTATATTTGCAACTTTTGTAACTTTTCGAAAATTGAGTGTGTAGTTTTGGATTTATAAAATAAATTTGTGAGTTGTGTCATCATGGAAAAAACGGCCAAAATCCTTGTCATTGACGATCATCCCATTGTTCGTTTTGGCCTGAAGGAACTTCTGAGTCAGCACACCAACATGGAAGTATGGCAGGAAGCCTCTGGAATTGATGAAGCGAACCAGGCCCTTGAGAATGGTCTGCCCGACTTGATTATCCTGGATTTATCGTTAAAAAAGGGGAGCGCGCTCGATTTCATCAAATCCATTCGTAAGCGCTATGGAACTCTGCCGATTTTGGTGCTTTCGATGTACAACGAAGTGTACTATGCTG
>WFVT01000093.1 GCA_015491485.1 Candidatus Zhuqueibacterota bacterium | reverse complement strand
CGTCGGTCTTGTGCAGACCATCTTTCCGAATTTGCCTATCGGCAGCATCGTCGCCAATATGGGCATTCTGGGTTTTGATCCGTATGAATACTACCCCTACGGTCGCGCCTCTTTCGAGGCTCTGGCCAAAGGCATCATCCTCGATCCCGATGACCTGGCCTTCCGGTGCAATCTCATTTCGCTGGATGGCGACCGCATCAAGGATTTCACCGCCGGTATGATCAGCGACGGCGATGCGCTGACCATGCTGACACACCTGAAATTCGACCGGGACAGCTTCGAAATAGAAATTTACCCCGGCATGAGCTACCGCAATTTGCTCATCATCCGCGAAGCGGGCATCCCGGCGGACGAAATCGTGTGTTTTGAACCGCACATGAACATCGGGCAGGAAATTCACGACATCCTGCCGCACGGCCGCAGCGACCGGGCGCGCAAGTTCATTCCCGTGCTGCGGCGCATCATGCTGCAGTCCATCGAGCAGTTCCGGGAGCTGAACAAACGCTACCGCACCAAGGCGGACATGATCTGGCTGTGGAGTCCGTCCGCGCCGCCCAACATGCCCGACATGTACGAGACTTATCAGGTCACCGGAGGCATCGTGTGCGGCATGGATTTTCTCAAAGGCATCGGACTCGCGGCCGGACTGCGCACGGAAAACATCCCCGGCACCAACGCCTACATCGACACCAACTATCAGGGCAAGCTGGATACGGCGCGCAAGTTTTTGCTGCAGGAAGATTTCGTGTATGTGCACATCAATGCACCGGATGAGGAGGCGCATCAGCGCAGCGTTGAAGGCAAAATCAAGGCCATCGAGCTGATCGATCAGAAGATCGTCGGGCCGTTGCTCGAATTTTGCGATCAGAACTGGCCCGGCGAATACCGCGTGATGCTGCTGCCGGATCATTACACCCTGCTGTCCGACGGCACACACACTTCCGACCTGGTGCCGGTTGCCATCTACGGCAAAAACATCCAGCCGGACAAGGCGCAGCGACTCACGGAACGCGAGGCGGAGCAACGCGGCAGCGGGCGCTATGGTCGCAGTTACCATTTCATGAGGAAATTTTTGCACCAGGAGACATTTGCATGACCACGACCACCACGAAGCATTTCTGGGAAAAGCATGCGGCAAAATATCAAACGGCGTTTGAAAAATTGCCCGAACTGGCCGATTACGTGCACCGGGCGGAAAAACGCCATCTGTTTCGTGTGCTCAAGCCGAGGGGGCGGGTGCTGGACCTGGGCTGCGGCACCGGCCGCTGGGCGTTCGAGTTCGCTCCATATTGCGATTACGTGCTCGGCGTGGACTTCGCCGAGGGCATGATCCGCCGTGCACAAGAGGAAGCGCAGCGCCGCCAGATGCATAATGTTGAGTTTCGCGTCGAGAGCGTGGAATCGTTTCGCAGTGAGGAGACGTTTGATATCATCATTCTGTCCGGAGTTTTGGTGTATTTCCCGGATGACGCGCTGGCCGGGGTGCTGCGCAATGTGGCGGCCATGCTCAATCCGGGCGGCGTGGTGGTCAGCCGGGAAACCGTGGGCATTCATCGCCGCATCGAAGTGCAAAACGAATTTCACGAAAAAGTGGAGGATGCGTATTCCGCCATTTACCGGTTACCGGAGGAGTACGAATCGCATTTTCGCGAGGCCGGTCTTGAGCTGCATTACCGTGAAGACTTTACCCCGCTGAATTTCCCGATGATCCTGTATCGCCGTCTGGTGCCGGCGCGCTGGAAACAGGCGCTGGCGGTGCGAAAATTGCTGCAACTCGGCCTGGCGGTACAGTATCTTTTTGATCCGTTATTGTTGCGCTGGAAATTTCTCTATCGTCCCATTCAGAACCGGTTCTGGCAGATCAAATCCATGCTGTTTTTGTACCGCAAGTCCGCGGAGCAGTGAGCCATGGAATCCATTGCGGAGCTGCGGAAAAAGGTTGCCAAATCCTCGAAATCGCACTATGCCCCGCGGCACGATGTGGTGGTGCGCCGCATTTCAATTTATCTCACCTGGCTGCTGCTGCACACCCCCATCAGCGCCAACGGCGTAACGCTATTGCAAATTCTCATAGGTGTTGCGGGCGGCGTGCTGCTGATGAGTGCGGATTATGCGGTGAACTTCGCCGGCATTCTGCTGTTGCAGCTTGGCTATGTGCTCGATTGCTCCGACGGCGAAGTGGCGCGCTATCGCAACCAGAGCAGCGTACGCGGCGTGTTTCTCGATCTCATCGGCCATGAAGTGGTGATCCCGCTCATGTACATGGGGCTGGCCATCGGGGAGTTCCAGCGCAGCGGCCGGCTCGAAGTCATCATCCTCGGTTTTGCCGCCGGCCTGTTTTCCTTGCGGTTCGACATCTCGGCCATGTTTCAAACCGTGAATATGTTGTTCGCCAAGGCCGATAATCCCAGTTACAGTTTCGAAAATCTGCACAAGCAGACCCCCAGCCGGACCACGCAACTGGCCACCGGCAAACCGTCGCTGATTCGCGTGTTGTTCCGCTATCCCGAATCCATGAACATCATCACCGTGATTCTGATCATCGATGGTCTGGTGACGGCTCGTTTCGCACCATGGACTCTGACCTACCTCTTCTTGCTGATCTATGGCAGCCTTATTCCACTGGCGCGGATGTATTCCATCTACCAGATTTTTCACTCGGGGGAAATCGAAGCGCGCTACCGCGAGATTGTGGAGAAAGTGAAAGGCATGCAAACGCGGGAGTGATGGAAATCGGGTGTATTACCCTGCCAGGGCTTTCCGCCCTGGCAGGGTTAATCTTTCGCGGATAATCGGGGACTCGCCATTGTGCGGTGGCCATTGGCCGGGAATCGGGTGAGCTTAACTCTGGCAGAGATTGGAACCCTGCCGGAGTGGAATATCCCGCCAGGGCTTTCCGCCCTGGCAGGGTTAATCTTTCGCGGATAATCGGAGACTCGCCACTGTGCGGTGGCCATTGTCCGGGAATCGGGTGGGCTTAACTCTGGCAGGGATTGGAACCCTGCCAGAGTAGGTCACCCTGCGCGGATAATCGGAGACTCGCCATTGTGCGGTGGCCATTGGCCGGGAATCGGGTGGGCTTAACTCTGGCAGGGATCGGAACCCTGCCAGAGTAGGTCACCCTGCCAGAGTAGGCCTCAAGCAGTAGCGCCCGAACCGCCCTTACTCAAGCGAATGACGCCATAGCCCAGTAATCCGGAAAGCAGTGAACCGGCAAGAATTCCCAATTTATCGGTGTACTGATATATGGCCGGATCTTCAAACGCCAGTGAGCCAATAAAAAGACTCATGGTAAAACCGATGCCGGTGAGCACCGAGACCCCGTAAAACTGCTGCCAGTTACTGCCCTCGGGCAATTTGGCCATGCCGAGTTTGATCGCCACCCAGCTAAAAACAAAGACACCGATCTGTTTGCCCAGAAACAATCCCAGCATGATGCCCATCGGTACCGGGCCGAACATTTGATCAAAAGATATTTGCCGGATGTTGACGCCGGCATTGGCAAAGGCGAACAGCGGCAGGATGAAAAACGCCACCCAGAAATGCAAATCGTGCTCGATTTCTTTGAGCGGAGAAAACGGGCGGCCCTCTTCGTCGCGGGCGTTCAGGGGAATGGTAAAAGCCAGGGCCACACCGGCGAGCGTGGCATGCACACCGGATTTGAGCACGCTCACCCAAAGCACCGTGCCCACGATGAAATACGCGGCTTTTTTAGAAACCCCGCTCATGTTCAAAATAATCAGCACCAGTAAAGCCGCACCGGCAACAGCTAAAGATAACAAGGATAGCTTTGAGGTGTAAAATACTGCGATGATCACAATGGCGCCAAGGTCGTCGATAATCGCCAGCGCCATCAAAAATACTTTGAGCGAAACCGGTGCCCGGCTGCCCAACAGCGAGAGAATGCCCAGAGCAAAGGCAATGTCCGTGGCGGTGGGAATGGCCCAGCCGTTCATGGCTACCGGATCGCCGTAATTGAAAAGAATATACACCACAGCCGGAATGGCCATGCCGCCCACGGCTCCAATCACCGGCAGCGCGGACTGCCGGATGGATGACAGATGCCCTTCCAGAATTTCCCGTTTGACCTCGAGACCGACAAGCAGGAAGAAAATGGTCATTAAACCGTCGTTGATCCAATGGTGCAGGGTCTTGTCCAGTTTGAGCGCCCCGACCCGAATTTCCATCGGAATGTGCAGGAACGTTTCATATAAACCGGAAATCACCGTATTGCTGAACAGCAGCGCCAGTACAGTAGCAATCATCAACAGTATGCCACTGGATGATTCTTTTTCGATAAAGTCCTCGAGCAGTTTCTTCATGCGGCTCCCGATTCGTTGGTTTGGGTTAAGTGGTTTGGGCAGTTATAAAGATGGCATAGCCGCACGGCTTCACCGGAGCCGGCAACTATGCCATGACAGGAAAATAAATTCTTTTGTGCAAATTCACAAGCAAATTCGGTATTTTTGTGCTCTCGCAGAGGCGCCGGGTGCGCAGAGTTTTTTCGTGAGATTTATCGGGATCGTCACCGTTCATAAGTTCGGGATGCGATGATTTTTCTTCAGCCACGGATGCACGCGGATGAAACACGGATTGATCAAGTCGAAACCCCATCAAGAAACCATGGATTGAATTGTCGGCCAAGGACATCGGAGTCATTCACGATGGTCTTTTTTATGGTTCGAATTCGTGATCATCTGTGTCATCCGTTTCATCCGTGTTCGCTGTTGTTTTACCTCGCATAGATCCAGAGCGCGCAGAGATGAAGAGCAAGAAACGTTGAATGAGGGATTCATCTTGAGCGCCACGAAATCCTTTGCAAGAAACTGCGGGCGGGCCGGTACTATCAGTGAACCTGTTTCCAAACTACCACAAAAACAAAAAATCCGTGTCAATCCGTGCAAATCCGCTTTTATCCGTGTTCCATTGCCTATCAGGCGAATACATGTAATTTTTTATTCTCTCGCAGGAACGCAGAGTGCGCAGAGTTTTTTCATGAGATTTATCAGGATCGTCACCGTTCATAATTGGAGATGCGATGATTTTTTCTTCAGCCACGGATTTACACGGATTGAACGCGGATTGATCGGATCGAAGCGGCATCAAGAAAACATTGATTGAGTTGGGGCCAGGGACGCCGGCGGTTTTTATCGATTCCGATTCGTATCCGCGATCATCGGCGTTATCCGTATCATCCGTGTTCGCTTTTATACTTTTCGCTGAGTCGCAGAGTGCGCAAATAGTTGATTTTCGAAAATGGTTCCGGAGAGATCGGCAGCGGTCTTGAGGGCATGCATACCGCGGAAAGGGGGTAAAATAAAAAGGAGTTATGCGCGGCGCTGGGTGTTCGATTCTGGCGAATGTTCGGACGGCACCTTGCTGGTTTGCCCCGGAATCTGATAGTATGCCTGCGCCGCCTGGATTTCTTCCTGCATTTTCGGTTCATCCCAGCCGAGTTCAGCGGCCATGAGCCGGGCAACGGCTTCCAGCACCGACAATGGCGGACAGCCTGCCGATCCGAGTTCCGTGCGACGGCGAACCACGTCAAGCAGGGTCTGCGCCATTTCCTCGCGAACGGCATGCACCACCTCGGCGTACAGTACCTCCTGCTCCGGATCCACCCGTTCGCGCCAGTTTACATCTTCTTCCAGATATTGCAAAATCTTCGGGTATTCCCTTCCATAATTCAAAACCAGATGGCGGACTTCGGCTTCGCTCAGGTTCCAGGGCCGTTTGGCAATCTCTTCCTGTAAAAACGCCCCGAACCGGTCGATGTTGCCGCCCGGAATCGGGATCTGATCGGTACGGCAGCGCTCGCGCCGGCCCAGCTTCTGCACCGCGATGTCAACCGCCCGGGCAGCCACATCCCGCGCCGTGGTATATTTGACGCCAACGACGGTAATCAGGCCTTTGAGTCCGTGCTCTTTTTCATGGTCGATCAATTTGTAGTGTTTGGTCAGAGTGACGTGCCCTTTTCCCGCCGATTGCGGTTCCATCGGCAAGAGACCGCCGTAGGCATGGGTAATGTCCTCACGCCGGATGCTTCGCGCCGGATAGGCCAGATTGTACTCCTGAAGCAATTCCTGGATATCCTCTTCCGTGATGGCAAACGCGTCCGGATCGCCTTCATAGGGGACATGCGTGGTGCCAATCAGCGTGTAATGGCGCCAGGGCGTCATGAACAGCAAGCGGCTGCCCTG
>WFVT01000092.1 GCA_015491485.1 Candidatus Zhuqueibacterota bacterium | reverse complement strand
TCGTATGGGGTGCGACTTTCACGGGTGGAAGTCATTTCCGCTTATCCCATCACACCGCAAACTCAAATCGTGGAGGAACTCTCCGAGCTGTGCGCCAGAGGGGAGCTGGAAGCCAAATTCATCAAAGTGGAGTCGGAGCATTCCGCCATGGCGGCTTGCATCGGCGCCTCAGCCGGCGGGGCACGCGCTTTTACCGCCACTTCATCGCAGGGACTGGCGCTGATGCACGAAGTGTTGCACTGGGCGGCGGGGGCGCGGCTGCCGATCGTGCTGGCCAATGTCAACCGGGCGCTTGCTCCGGGCTGGTCCATCTGGACCGAACAGACCGACAGCCTGGCCCAGCGTGATACCGGCTGGCTGCAAATTTACTGTGAATCCAACCAGGAAGTGCTCGATACCACCATCCAGGCGTTCAAAATTGCCGAAACGCTCTCCCTGCCGGTGATGGTGATTCTGGATGCCTTTTTTCTCTCACACACCTACGAGCCGGTGGATATCCCCGATCAAAAAGATGTCGATCAATTTCTGCCGCCGTACCAGCCGAGTGTGAAAATGGACATTCGCGATCCTCATGCTTTCGGCGCGCTGGTCACACCGGACTACTACTACGAATTCCGCTACAACATCCAGAAAGATTTCGAACGCGCCCCCGGGATCATTGAAACAGTGGGGCGGGAATTCGGTGAGCGGTTCGGCCGTTATTACGGCCTGCTGGAAAAATATGAAATGGACGACGCCGAGATCGTGCTGGTGACCTCCTCCACCATCACTAGTACGGCGCGAGCGGTGGTGCGGGAGCGCCGGGCCCGCGGCGAAAAGATCGGGCTGCTGAAAGTGCGCGTCTTCCGACCGTTCCCATTCGCCGCCATCCGGCAGGCGCTGAGGGGCGTGCGCAAAGCCGCGATCATCGACCGCAACATTTCCCTGGGGCACCACGGTATCTTTTTTTCGGAAATCAAATCGGCACTGTACGGACAGGCCGCGGCGCCCCAACTGTTCGGCTTCATCGCCGGTCTCGGCGGCCGCGATGTGACTCCGGACACGATTCACGACATCATCGAGATCACCCGCAGGGAGCCCGAACCGAAGCAGGATATTTACTGGATCGGCTTGAAATCGGCGGAGCCAAAAGCCGCCGCCCCTGAAATGGCCGCCGTGAAATAACCCATCGCTTTCTTTGTGTTCTTTGTGTCTTTGTGGTGCTAAAAACTGCTATCCCCATTCACGGAGACAGCACGATGAAAAACTTCGTCATTCCAGAAACCGACTATATGGTTCCCGGGCATCTGGCCTGCCCCGGATGCGGCGCCAGCCTGGGCATGCGTCTTGCTCTCAAGGCACTGGGCGAAAAGACCATGGTGGTGGTGCCGGC
Source organism: Candidatus Zhuqueibacterota bacterium (assembly GCA_015491485.1). Taxonomy (GTDB): domain Bacteria; phylum Zhuqueibacterota; class Zhuqueibacteria; order Zhuqueibacterales; family Geothermadaptataceae; genus Hydrothermovivens. Next base: position 3,543 of record WFVT01000092.1, on the reverse strand, counting down.
GTGCTGCTGGTCCATCATCGCCGGGCCGTTTCCTTATTCGGCGGTCAATGTGCCGCTGTTCCACACCGCATTTGAAACCGCGGCATCGGTCGCTTCCGGCCTGCGTGCGGCGCTGGATATGAAAGGTCAGGATGATGTCACGGTTATGGCCTGGGCCGGCGACGGCGGCACGTTTGATATCGGCCTGCAGGCCCTTTCCGGCGCTGCCGAGCGCAATGAGGATTTCATCTACGTGTGCTACGATAACGAGGCCTACATGAACACCGGAATTCAGCGCAGTTCCGCCACTCCCGAGGGCGCCTGGACCACCACCACGCCGGAGGGTCATGTGAAAGACCGGCCCAAGAAGAACATCGTGGAGATTCTGGCGGCCCACCGCATCCCCTATGTGGCCACGGCTTCGGTGGCTTATCCGGACGACTTCATCCGCAAGATGCAAAAAGCCAAATCCCTGCGCGGCACCCGCTTTATTCACCTGCTGTCGCCGTGTCCGCCGGGCTGGAAAATCCCTTCCGATGATTCCATTGAGATCGCCCGCCTGGCGGTGCAGACCAGAATTTTCCCGCTGTATGAAATTGAAGACGGTGAGAAGGTGACCATCAATCTGGAGCCGGACGGCTTGCCGGTGCAGCGCTACTTCGAAAAGCAGGGCCGGTTCCGCTACCTCACCGATGCGGATTACGAACGCATCCAGCGGGATGTGGACCACCGCTGGGATAGGCTCAAACGCCGGGCGCAGCTTCAGGCCATGACGGCTGCTGCGGTGGAATGAGGATGGAAGCGGACGCGCTTCAGGGTCGATCATCCGTGTGAGACCACCCGGCGCGGTGATGCGGGCGTGGTAAGCTCACCATCCAGCCGCAAGCGTGCTCATGCGGAGGGATGACAGCGATCTGCATCCCGCGGGCTGCGGCGGTTTGCCCATCATTTCGGGACCGCGGCGGTGCGCCGTTTGCCGTGCTGTTTGGCGATCCGGCGAAATATCGGGATCGCACATTTCGGCGGCGCTTCTCCTCCCCTTTTTCGCATCGAATGTGAAGCCTCCCCGCCGATTCGCATAAAATTTTTTTGATAAAATCTGGCCGATTTTGTATTTTGCCGGCGGTGAGCGCTATTGACCGCTCCGCATGATGTGCACCATCAAAAAGTCATCGCTTTGAAAACGGGAGTACAACCGGGACCGGTGCCCATGTTTGACCGCCTGCGTTCTCATGTCATGGCTCGCATCGAACTGACTGAGGAGCAGTTTGCCGAAAGCACGCGATTTTTCATTCCCCGTCACCTTCGGCGCAAGGAGTTTTTGCTGCGCGCCGGCGATACCGGCCGGTATATCGCCTTTGTGAACCGCGGCTGCCTGCGCAGCTACACCATCGATAAAAAGGGGGTGGAGCACGTGGTGCAGTTTGCCATTGAAGAATGGTGGATCGCCGATTTGTACAGCTTCCTCACCGATGAACCCGCCACCTATTATATCGATGCGCTGGAGGATTCGGAAGTCTTGTTGCTGGACCGCCCTTCGCAGGAAGAACTGTGCGCCACGCTGCCGGCCTACGAACGTTTTTTTCGCCTTCTCCTAGAACGCAATTACATCGCCAACCACCGGCGGATCGCCGCCACGTTGAGCCTCACGGCGGAAGAACGGTACCTGTTTTTCATGAAAACCTATCCGCAATTCGTGGAACGCCTGCCTCAGCACCAGATTGCCTCCTACCTGGGCATCACGCCTGAATCCCTCAGCCGCATCCGCAGAAAGTTGATGCAAAAGTCGTAAAACACAAGCCGGCCAATTTCTTGATCTACATCAATGATTGAAACGCTGATGAACATTATATTGGGAGCAAGTTCGTTGCAATTTTTCAACCTTAGCAGAATGGAGGTTCTTTCAATGCTAAAACGATTGCTCCTTGCAAAATGGATTGTCCTGTTCATGGTTATGACAGGATTCGCAGGCGACCGCTACCAAATCGATCCGGTGCATTCTTCCATCGGTTTTACGGTTCGCCACATGGTCATTGCCAATGTCAAAGGCTATTTCAAGGAATTTTCCGGGACGATCATTTATGATGAAAACGATATCACGCGATCGTCGGTCTCGGTAACCATCAAAACCGCCAGCATCAACACGGAAAACCCAAAACGGGATGCGCATCTGCGCAGTCCGGATTTTTTCGATGCGGAAAAATATCCCGAGATCACCTTCAAAAGCAAGCGCATCCTCAAAGAAAAGGATGGCTACGTTGCTGTTGGCGATCTCACCATGCGTGGCGTCACCCGGGAAATCCGGATTCCTTTTCAAATTCTGGGTAAAGTGATCGATCCCTGGGGCAACACACGCCTTGGCGTGGAAGCCTCGCTGAAATTGAACCGCCACGATTACGGCATTTCCTGGAGCCAGACCTTAGACAGCGGCGGGCTGGTCGTCGGCGATGAAGTGAAAATCGACCTCAATATCGAAGCCGTCAAACAAAAATAGGCGCTGAATAGAAACAGGGGCTGTCCGAAAACAGCGGATGTCTCCGCGGATGGTCATGACCGGACGGAATGTTGGACAGCCCCTATAAATTCCAGCCAGGGCGCCGGGAGGAGAGCCATGTATTCCACTCGATTAGGACATGTTCATTTAAAGGTCCGTGACCTCAAGAGGGCGATTGATTTTTACACGCAGGTTTTTCAATTAAACGAGATTGAGACGGTGGCCGATCACTATGCATTTTTGAGTGGTTCGCATCTGCACCACGAAATTGCGCTTCAGCGGGTGGGACCGCAAGCACCAGCGCCGCCTCCGGATGGCGTGGGCCTGTATCACGTAGCATTCGAAGTGCCGGACAAAAAACATTTTGCGCGGGCCTATCAACAGCTTCAACAGCTTGGTATCGAACCGTATCTGGTGAACCATTTTATCAGTTGGGCGATGTATTTTTCCGATCCGGATGGCAATGGACTGGAAATTTATGTGGATATTCGTAACGAGCCGGACGGCCGCGACCGGTGGCGGGGATACAGCGCCCCCCTCTCCGCCGAAACCATACTTGCGGCGCTTACGGAGGCGTAGGCTTGCCGACAGCCGCAGGCTATTGCAAATGAGAAATCGCCAGGCGGCGGAATGGCGTTTGCGGCTGAAAGGGCGTTACGCCTTTCGCAATACCTCAAACGGTGCTGGCCATCCATTTTTTCCTTCAATAGTTATCTTGTTATTCTTTGCGTTCCTGGCGGCTTTGCGAGAGGATACTGCGATGTCTCGTCATTCGCCGAGTTTCCGATGGAACATGGATAAAAGCGGATTTGCGCGGATGGCCACGGATAAAAACTGCAAAAGACACTAATCGTGAATATGCGGCACCAATGTTCCCGGCACTTCGGAAGTGCCGGGGACGTGAAAGGCTCTTTCGATGGGATTGTCCTGATCAACAGGATATTTCAAAGCGATATCGAGAACTTTTTAAAGCCCTGACTGAGAAGGAAAACGAATGGCCCATCAAAACACAGAACCAAGGGATTTTACGAACAATAGTCGTTTAACTATCTTCTCCATCGAGTAGGAGG
>WFVT01000091.1 GCA_015491485.1 Candidatus Zhuqueibacterota bacterium | reverse complement strand
TCTTCGACCTGGAAATCGATTCCGAAGACCCCGATGATATCATCAAGGTGGTAAAGCTTTTGGAGCCGACTTTCGGCGGCATCAACCTGGAAGACATCAAAGCGCCGGAATGCTTTTATATCGAAGAGACGCTTAAAAAAGAAATGAAGATTCCGGTGTTTCACGATGATCAACACGGGACGGCGATCATTTCCGGCGCCGCCCTGTTGAATGCGCTGGAGCTGCAGGAAAAGGCCATCGATGAAGTGCGTGTGGTGGTGAACGGCGCCGGCGCCTCGGCCATTGCCTGCGCCCGCTATTATATTTCCCTGGGAGTCCGTCCGGAAAACATGCTGATGTGCGATAGCAAGGGTGTCATCCACACCGGGCGCGACGGCTTGAACCGGTACAAGCAGGAATTTGCCCGGGAAACCAAAGCGCGCACTCTGGCTGAAGCCCTGGAAGGCGCGGACGTGTTTCTCGGCCTGTCGGTGGCGAATGTGATGACGCCGGAGATGGTGAAAAGCATGAACGATCGGCCCATTATTTTTGCGCTGGCCAATCCCGATCCGGAAATTGAATACGATGTGGCGCGGGCCACGCGCGACGATGTGATCGTGGCAACGGGCCGTTCCGATTATCCCAATCAGGTGAATAATGTACTCGGCTTTCCGTATATCTTCCGCGGTGCGCTGGATGTGCGGGCGACCGCAATCAACGAGGAGATGAAAATCGCCGCCACGCGGGCGCTGGCCCGGCTGGCCAAAGAGGACGTGCCTGCGGTGGTATTGCATGCGTACGGGCTGGACAAACTCACTTTCGGGCCGGAGTATATCATCCCCAAACCATTGGATCCGCGCGTGCTGTTGTGGGTGGCGCCGGCGGTGGCCGAGGCGGCCATGCGAACCGGCGTGGCGGGTCGCAGCATTGTGGTGAGCGAATACAAAGAGCAGCTGGAAGCCAAGCTCGGCCAGGCGCGCGATTTCATGCGCATTATGATTAACAAAGCCAAACAGAATCCGAAACGGATCGTGTATCCTGAGGGTGAAAATCCCTATATCCTCAAAGCCGCCAGCATCATCGCCGAAGAACGCATTGCCGTGCCGATTCTGTTGGGCCGTCGCGATCGCATCCGGCGGCTGGCCGAAGAGATGCACGTGAAGATCGATCACCTCGAAATCATCGATCCGCAGATCGATGCGCGGCGGGAATTGTATGCCCGGGAGCTGTATCAAATGCGCTGGCGCAAAGGGATCATCCGGGCGGATGTGGAACGCATGCTGTCCGATACCAACTATTTCGGCTGTTTAATGGTACACCTCGGTCATGCAGATGGAATGGTCTCGGGCGTCACCCGTCATTATCCCGAGACCATCCGGCCGGCGCTACAAATCGTGCGGCCTCAGCAGGATGGCGGGGTGATCGCCGGGGTGTATATCATGCTCAAACGCAACAAGGTGTATTTCTTCGCCGATACTACCGTGAATATCCATCCCACCGCCGAACAACTGGCTGAGATCGCTCTGATGACGGCCGATTTTGCCCGCCAATTCGACATCGAGCCGCGCGTGGCCATGCTGTCGTTTTCCAATTTTGGCAGCGCCCGAACCGCGGAGTCCCAGCGCGTCGCCGAAGCAACGGCGATCATCCGCGAAAAGCAGCCGGAGCTGGTGGTGGAGGGTGAAGTGCATGCCGATACGGCGCTATTGCAGGATGTGTTGAAAGAAAACTTCCCACTGAGCGCCCTTGCCCGACATGGCGCCGCCAACGTACTCATTTTTCCGGACCTGGACGCCGGCAACATCGCTTACAAGCTGGTCAATACCATGGCCGATGAGGTGGAGGCCATCGGGCCGCTGCTCATCGGACTCCGCAAGCCGGTGCATGTGTTGCAATTCGGCACCAACGACGAACGTGATATCATGCACGTCACGGCCATCGCCGTGGTAGATGCACAGCACCGAGACCGTGCGTGAAAATATATTTGAGATTATCAGCGAAAGTGTTTATTTTAATAAAAATTGCAGATTCGACTCCGGGCAATTTGCTGTAAAAATCATAGCTCAATTGGCCGGAGAGGAAAAAAGCTCAATACGGACGATCATGGGACCCGGTACGACACAGGATCGTCCTGTTCGGCGTGAATGGGCTGCATTCAAAGGATGGAAAGGAAAACGACACCATGAAGATTGGTATTGTCAAAGAGCGAAATATTGAAGAAAAACGCGTTCCCATCACCCCTGCCGGAGTTTATGCCCTGGTGCGCGAAGGCCATGAGGTGTACATCGAAGAAAATGCCGGGGCAGAGGCCGGATTCTCCGATGAAGCTTATTTTGTGGTGGGGGCCAAACATGCCGAATCGCGGCAGGAAATTTTCGACAAGGTGGAAATGATCGTCAAAGTCATGCCGCCGGATGAAACCGAAGCCCAATTGCTCAAACCAAAGCAGATCGTGCTGTCGTTTTTTCAGCTCACCATGCGCACGGAAAAGATCGTGAATGCGCTGCTGAAGAAGAAGGTATATAGCTTTGGCACGGAACTGATCCCGGCCGCCGACGGCAGCTATCCGGTGTTGGTGGCGATGAGCGAAATCGCCGGGCGGATGTTGCCGCAGATTGCGGGACGCTACCTCGAATCCACCTATGGTGGCCGGGGCATTGTGCTGGGCGGCGGGCCCGGCGTGCCCCCGGCTTCGGTGGTCATCCTGGGAGGCGGTGCGGTGGGCACCAGCGCGGCGCAGGCGTTTCTGGGGCTTGGCTGTCAGGTATTCGTGCTGGATAAAAGCATCACGGCGTTACGAAACATCGACCGACTGTTTCAGCGCCGCGCCATCACCATGATGGCCAATCCCTATGACATTGAGAAAGTGGCGCGCTTTGCCGATGTTCTCATCGGTGCCATTTATGTGCCGGGCGAGCGGACGCCGCGCATCGTGGCCCGCGATGTGGTCATGCAAATGAAAGAGGGCTCGGTTATCATCGATCTGTCCATCGATCAGGGCGGTTGTATTGAAACCTGCCGGCCGACCACCCTCAGTGAGCCGACTTATGTGGAACACGGCGTGATTCACTATTGCGTGCCGAATATCCTTTCCAGTGTGGCGCGCACGGCCTCGCACGCGCTGAATAACGTGACCCTCGGTTTCGTTCGAGATGTGGCGCGCTGGGGCGTGGAAGAAGCGTTGCGGCGCAAGCCCAATTATCAGCACGGTTTATTGACGTTCGATGGCGTCTGCACCCATCAGGGATTGGCGGATTTCATGGGCATCGAAAGTGTGGTACCGGCCTCGCTGATCGTGTCCGAGTCGCACAACTGATATGCCCCGTGCCGGTGGCACGTTTCGATGCATCGGCAACAAGCAGAGCATGCGGTCGGGTTCATTATGCCGATCCGGACGATGCCGGTAAACGCATGAGAGATGTGCAAGTGTCATTGAATAGAATGAAATATCGGAGTTTGAACGCAGTTTATCCAGTTTCAGATGAAGGAGAACGATGATGGACAGGATGACGATCGATGATTTGCAGATTGCGGGACGCCGTATTTTAATGCGTGTGGATTTCAACGTGCCGTTGAAGGACGGCAAAGTGGAAGAGGATACCCGGATTCAGGCGGCACTGCCGAGCATCAAAAAAGTGCTGGACGACGGCGGCAAGTTGATTCTGATGTCTCATCTCGGGCGGCCGAAAGGACAGAAAAAACCGGAATTTTCGCTCAAACCGGTTGCCGAACGTCTGAGTGAAGTGCTTGGGAAACCGGTACCGCTGGCACCGGATTGCATCGGCGATGAAACGGCAAACATGGTGGAGGCGCTGAAAGATGGTGAGGTGCTTTTGCTGGAAAACCTGCGCTTTCATGCGGAAGAAGAAGCCAACGATCCGGGATTTGCCAAGCAACTGGCTGCATTCGGCGATGCATACGTGAATGACGCATTCGGAACGGCGCACCGGGCACACGCCAGCACTCAGGGAGTGACCAAATTTATCAAAGAATGTGCCGCCGGATATTTGATGAAAGCCGAGCTCGAGGCGCTGGGCCGGTTGCTGGAAGGGGCGGAAAAGCCTTACGTGGCCATCCTCGGTGGAGCCAAAATTTCCGGCAAAATCGATGTGTTCCGCAACCTGATTACCCGTGTGGATCACATTCTGGTGGGCGGCGGTATGGCTTATACGTTTTTCAAGGCCAAAGGCGTGCCGGTCGGCAATTCTCTGGTGGAAGAAAACCGCATCGCCATGGCGGCGAATATCCTGACCGTGGCCGAGCACCATCATCCGCATAAAAAAGTGCAGATTCATCTGCCGCTGGACCATATTGTCGCGGATGCAATCGATGCCCAGCGTGGTGAAGTGACGCCGGACGAGCGCATCCCGGACGGGAAGATCGGCGTGGATATCGGGCCCAAAACCATCGAGGCTTACAGCCGGATTATCGCCGAGGCGCGGACGGTTTTCTGGAACGGCCCCATGGGAGTTTTTGAAAATCCGGCGTTTGCCGAAGGCAGCATGGCGATCGCTAAAGCCGTAGCGCAGGCTACGGAACACGGAGCGTTCACCGTCGTCGGCGGCGGCGATTCGGTGAGTGCCCTGAAACGATCCGGTCTGGAAGATAAAATCTCACACGTTTCCACCGGCGGCGGCGCATCGCTTGAATTTATGGCCGGAAAGGATCTACCCGGGGTGCAGGCGCTCACCAAAGCGCCGAAAAAGCCCGAGTCACGCTGATTGTGGCGGTGCCGGCCAGAAAATGACACGTGCCGGGGGAAAGGGTGCAGCGTTTCAAACACCGTTAAACTGAAGCAGTGAATAAAACCAAATCGGTGAAATTATGGCCAGTACAGGTGCGCGTTTGGTAAGACGGCCGGCGGTGGCGGGCACTTTTTATCCGGGGACTGAAGACGAGCTGCGCAATAATGTGCATTATTATTTGAACCGTGACATCGAGCCGTTGTCGGACGTGGTGGGAATTGTCGCTCCGCATGCCGGTTACATGTTCTCCGGGAAAGTGGCGGGAGCGGTTTACGGCGCGGTCCGGGAGCTTTCACCGGAGACCATCGTATTGATCGGACCGAGCCATTTTGAGTATTTTGAAGGCATCTGTGTTTATGAGGGAGATGCTTTTCAAACCCCGCTGGGGGAAGTCCCGGTGGATACGGAATTCCGGGAACGGCTGGTGCAAGCAGGAAATGGTATTTTTGCCGGAATTCAGGGGCATGGCAGCAACGGCCAGGGAGAACACTGTTTAGAGGTTCAACTTCCTTTTTTGCAGGAATTATACGATGAGTTTGCCATTGTGCCGGTGATCATGGGGGAACAGGATTGGCCGACCTGCGAGGCACTGGCCGGCGCACTGGCGGAAGTCTGTTCCGACCGCAACTGTCTAATCATTGCCAGCTCTGATTTATCGCATTATCATTCCTATGAAGTCGCCCAGGTGATTGACGCCCGTTTTATTGAAATGCTGCAGCGCGGCGAGCCGAAGGCTTTGGCCGAAGCCCTGGAAAAGCGTGAGGTGGAAGCCTGTGGCGGGGGACCGGTGGTAGCGACCCAGCTCGCATCGCAACGGCTGGGGGCTGATAAAACCAAAGTGCTGCTGTACCAAAACTCAGGTGACGTGTGGGTGGATAAAACCCGGGTGGTAGGCTATCTTGCAGCCGCCTTCACGAGGAATCATGGATAATGCAACCGACATCTGACATACCGGACGCCAATCTTTTCGAGCGTCCGCCAATTGCTAAAACCGTGCGGCGACAGTTACTGTTTTTAGCGAGGCAGAGTATCGCCGATGCGCTGTTCCGAACGGTAACGTCACCGTTTGTTGCGGTTGATGCGTCGGCGCGGTTTAAAAGCGGTGCTTTTGTTACGCTTTACGAAGACGAGAAATTGCGCGGCTGCATCGGGATGGTGGAAGCGCTGGAAAACTTGCCGCTGGTCATTATGGAAATGGCGGTGGCGGCGGCCACCCGCGATCCGCGGTTTGAACCTGTAGCGCCGGACGAATTGGTGAGGCTGGAGATTGAAATATCCGTCCTTTCCCGGCTGCATCCGATTGAATCGCCGGATGAGATTGAAATCGGAAAACATGGTGTGCTGATACGGGCGGACGGCCGCCAGGGGCTGTTGTTGCCACAGGTGGCGACTTCTGCCGGATGGTCGGCCGAGGAATTGCTTAGCGCCACATGCCGGAAAGCCAATCTCCCCAAAGACCGTTGGGAGCAACCGGAATGCGAAAAATTTATCTTTGCAGCGGAGATTTTCACCGAAGCCGAATTCAACGGCCGTTAAGTTCATCGGTTCGCCGGTGGACAAAAACCAAGCAAGCCTATGGAAAAAATTGACTTTTCCGTTTTTCTGCTGGATCGGCAACATCAAATCGAAGAACGTGCATTGGCTCCCTACGCCTGCCGGAGCCGTGATGCGGACAGCACCCGGATTCACCCCGAACCTTCCCATCCCTACCGGAAAGCTTTCTCCCGTGACCGGGATCGGATCATTCATTCCCGTGCTTTTCGGCGGCTCAAACACAAACGACAGGTATTTTTGACCAATATCGGTGATCATTACCGGACGCGGCTGACGCATACCATGGAGGTTTCTCAACTGAGCCGCACCATCGCCCGCGCTCTGGGGCTCAATGAAGACCTTACCGAAGCCATCGCTCTTGGGCATGATCTCGGTCATACTCCTTTTGGCCATCTCGGCGAAGCGGTTCTCGACCTGATCCTGCGCGGTAAAATTCAGGACCGGCCGGGCTTTCCTCAAATGGATGCCGGCGGGTTCAAACACAACTACCAATCGCTGCGTGTGGTGGATGAACTGGAGTCGCGCTATGAATTTTCCGGTCTCAATCTGACTGCACCGGTTCGCGAAGGCATCCTGAAACATACACGATTGCGGCGGAACCGGATTCGTTATCCCGGATTACGTACGGAACGTCTCAATTTTGAATATGACATGGCTTTGACCATTGAGGGGCAGGTTGTCGCGATTGCCGACGAAATCGCCCAGCGAACCCATGACCTGGAAGACGGCATGCGCGCCGGCCTGGTTGCGGCTGATGAAGTCCGGCGTCTGGAGCTTGTGGCTAAGGTGGAGGATGATCTGAAACTCAAACCGCTGTTGGCTCGGGATGCCTATTTGTACCGAAACCGGCTGATTCATGGATTGATCAATCTTCTGGTCAGTGACGTGATCGAGGTGACCGTCCGGGAGATCGCCCGGTTTTATGAAGAAGAAAATCGGTTGCAGCAGTTTAATCGCGAAATCGTGCATTTCAGCGATACCGTGGACCCACTGCAAAAGCAGCTCAATAAGTTTATTTATGAGCGTATTATCTGGCGCGAGGAAGTCCGGAAATTCGATGAACCGGCCAGAGACGTCATTCTCTGTCTGTATCAGGCTTATCAAGAACACCCCGAGTTTCTGCCGGACGTGGTGCAGCAGAGCTTGCATCATGCAAAAGATGAAAACACACGAGCCCGCATGATCTGTGATCATATTGCAGGCATGACCGATCCGTTCGCGGTTTCCGAACTCAAGCGATTGCAGCACGAAGGCGTGCTGCGCCTGGATTTTGATATCGACCTGCTGCAACTGGATTGGATGCGATAATCCCCCGAGATTCGGCCATGACTCTGGAATTGCGACACGTTTCTTTCTCATATCATGGAGGTACCACCGGCAAGGCCGCTCCGGTCCTGGTTGATCTTTGTTTTCAAATGCATATTTCAGATGCCGTGGGCATCGTCGGTCCGAGTGGAGCGGGCAAAAGCACATTTCTGCAAGTCCTTGCCGGATTGGAAAAACCCGGTGAAGGGGTGGTGCTTTTTGAGGGAAAGGATGTGCACCGGGACCGTTCGGCGTACGAACGGTTGCGCCGCCAATTGGGCATTGTGTTTCAGTTCCCGGAAAATCAGTTATTTGAAGCCACAGTGGCGGAAGATGTGGCTTTCGGGCCACGCAACCAGGGGTTGAGCCACGAAACGGTGCGAACGCGGGTCAGAACAGCGCTTTCGGCTGTTGGGTTGCCACCGGATGTTTTTCTCGGTCGAGGTATTGAGCAATTGAGTCAGGGGGAGAAACGCCGTGTAGCGATTGCCGGCGTCCTGGCGATGGAGCCTCAGATTCTGTTATTGGATGAGCCTACCGCCGGGCTTGATCCGGGGGGACAGCGGACGTTTGTCACCTTCTTGCGCGATTATCACCGGCGGCAGAAACGGGGCCTGGTGATTGCCAGCCATGACCTCGATTTTCTGGTTCAGGTCGTGGATCGGATTTATGTCATGGATGCCGGACGCTGGAAAGCCAATGTCCCGTTGCAACAGATAGAGACCCTGCCTGCCGATTCCCTGCCGATTCGGTTGCCGCGGGTCGTACGGCTTCGGCAGCGACTTGCGGAATTGGGGATTCGTCTTCCGACCCACGTGTTCCATCCACAAGCGTTTTTGCACGCCCTCGAGCAAATCCCAAAATTGTAATTTCCTGCAACGCTTCAAAATTGTAATTTACAAAAATTTAAAAAGCGCAAACCACGGTCTTTGTGCGTACAATTGATTTCGAATTGGTAAGCTGGCTCGATCTCCAGGCTGCAAAAACGGATCAATTCTCTGAAATTTATAACCTTCTGATTCAAATTGAGTTATCCCTATTT
>WFVT01000090.1 GCA_015491485.1 Candidatus Zhuqueibacterota bacterium | reverse complement strand
TAGATCCCGGTTTTATCATTGGCAGTGGCAGAAAGCGCTTGAATGACAATATTTTTCCCCGAGACCTTCACCAGATAGTTGGTGAGAAAGCGGTCGGTGAAATAGCCGCTCAAATCGTAGCGGTTCAGGCTCCCGGTGGCGAAATGGTAATAATACAGCGTGAAATCCGTTTCCATCCACGCCACGCCTTTCCGGTCCATGGGGATGTCAAAGGCATTGGCGCTGACACCGTTGTCATCGAGATAGAGTCCGTTGAACGTGCTCCGCAAAGTTCTAATGGAATCGCTTTCCCATAGCTGAATTTTCGTGGCGCCGCCGGTGTTCTCCCACCAGACCACCCGTTTCCCTGCGGTGTTCACCGAATATGGATCGACCCCGGAATTGCTGCGGATGTCGATGAGCCTGGCTTCGGCAAAATCATACGCTTTGATGCTTGTTTGAGAAAAAGCGCCGTCGGATTCCGACCAGGCCGCGAAGCCATCGTCGTAAACCAGCGACTGAATCCCTTTGCCCGAGTCCGGACGGTAAAACGGCTGAATCGAATTGTTTATCAGGGCAATGAGTTCATCGGAGTTGGGATTTCCGGAGCTGTTCTTCAGCGCCACAAAAGTGGACTGATCTCCCACGATGCGATCGATTTTCTCATCGGTATCGGTGAGATCCAAAAGTAATCGCGGCGGTCCGCTGGTCAAATCGGAGACAAAAATGCCTTTCTTGAAATCCTTGTCGTTGAGGCTTCCGTAAAAATAGACGGTATTGTGGTCCACCGCCGGCAGCTGTAAGATCTCAAAATCGCCCTTCAGTTGATTTAAACTGGCGAGCCGGTAGCCGTATTTTATGTGCATGGCCTCCCGGTAATCATAGAGATCGATCAGCATCTCGCCGTTGCGTCGCGCCAAAAAGACATCCGCCGCATCGACGAACGGAAAGGTAATGTCCCTCCCATAGCCGCCAAGGAGATTGAACCGGCTGATAATGAGGTCGGTTTGCGGCTCGCCCTCCCCATTGACGAAGCGCACGAGACGTTTGAAGATCAGGTAATCATCGGCCACCTGCGCGTGAAGAAATTCCCCGCTGGTGCTCAATCGAACCAGATTGCTTTTGTAGTCCACATCCAGATAGACTTCGGTTTTCAGCGTATCCAGATTCACGATAATGGCGTAGATCTCGTCGTAGGTCGAACTGTTATTCAAACTAAAATTGAGAATGCCGCCGCTGGGAAAATCATTGAAGACGCTAACCGTCTGGCCTTTCCGGACGGCAATCAGTAACTCCAGTTTGGCCGCTTGATTTTGCGGAGACACCGTGAATTCGATTTCGTCCACATCGCCGGGCAACGCATTGGGGAAAATTTGCAGATACCGGGCGGCACGCCGGTAGCTGAGCAGGCGGAGGTCGCGCCTTGTTCGAAACAGGGATTCCGAGATATGTACTGGCGGATACAGATCGGCTTCCTCGTAGTCGTACGGCGCCACGGTTTGAAACAGATTGGCCACCGAAAAATCTTTGAAAGCCGAGGCAAAGTCGCTGCCCACCTCCTGCAGCGCATCGTCGATGGCGGCAAAGCTATAATCTTTGATCTTGCTGTCGTAACCGGCGCTGATCTCCCAGATGCGGCGGATGGTTTTGCGGCCTCCCAGATGCTCGGAAACATAGCGGAAAAAGATCCAGCTTCCGTACCAGCGGTTTTTGAACTCCGACGGCGTCGCATCCAGGGGATAATAGGGGAACCGGAACCATTTGGTTAAATAGAAAATATTCTGATTGGCATCGTCATACACCTCATCTTCGATCCAGGTGGCGGTGGCTTCTGCGAGCCAGATTTTTTCAAAAACATCGTATCCCATCTGAACGGCATGAAAAAACTCATGCGCGGCGGTCACCTGGATGAGCTCCAGCGCCGGATCGCTGAACCCCTCGGTATAATCGTTGCGCATCCCAATGTAGCTCATGGTGGCGTTTTTTTCGGTGATGCCGGTGGAATTGGGGTTATCTTTCATGGTGATATAAGGATAGGTGACGCCGAGAACGCCGGGCTCCTCCTTCAAAAGATAAATATCATATCGGGCATCATCGCCGATTTTGCCGCTGTCGGAGGGCGGCGCGACATAGCCCATGGAATCGATCAAAACGGTATAAACATGTTCAAAGACGGCCATCAGGGTTTCCACGTAATCGGGAATGCCATTGGCGTTGGCGTCGGTTGCATCCACTGCATTGGTGTCTCCCGGCTCCGTGCTGTAGTGAAACAGAAAGTGACTGGTCCCTGCCGTATCGGGCAGATGCGTCGGCGGAGAAAAAGCGCCGCTAGCGGTCAGGCCGTGTGGTTGCAATTCCTGCTGCGTGGCGGCACTCAGTTGATCCCACACCTGAAACAGTTGGGTAATGAAAGGCGTGGTCAAAGAACCGGGCGGCAGTTGCGAATAGGGAGCGGGCAACTTTTGCGGCTCGAAAATGCTGTAC
>WFVT01000089.1 GCA_015491485.1 Candidatus Zhuqueibacterota bacterium | reverse complement strand
TTCACCGACAGACCGAGAAATCCCACTTTTCCCCAATCAGACCGGGACCTCCGGCCGTGGGGGCCGCCTGGCCAGGACGCCGCGCGTCAGAACGAGCTTTCAATGGGCCGCCTCGTGCTGGATTCGCATTTTCAACGAGGACGCCTTGCCGCCAGACTGCCGGTGAAGGTGTCCTGCCTCCATAGATAGCCGCCATCCCGCGGAGCCAATCACGCACAGCGCAGCCATACCGGCCGGGGATGCATGTAAGTTGGCCCGGGAGCGGATTTCCGCCATTCGTCACAACTTCCTTGTTTTCGCATCCCCGGCCGGTTATTTTCATCAAATGATCACGGATGCGCCCGCGGTTGATCAAACCGTATGCCATTTTTCCGCTCCACTTCAATACCATTTATTTTGGAGAGCCGCTTATGCGATGGTTGAAAGCTTTGTTCTCGCTGGCGATTACGGCGGCGTTGTTCTGGCTCGGCCAGTTTAAAATCGGAATTCTGCCGCCGATCGGCAAATTTGTCGATCCGTTTGCCGGATTCTGGCAAAACGGGAAAGACCTCTATACTCTACCAAAAACAATGGATTTACCCGGCTTGCACGCGCCGGTTACCGTTGTGTGGGACAGCCGGCAAGTTCCCCACGTTTTCGCACAAAACGAACACGATCTGTATTTGACCCAGGGCTATTTGGTGGCACGGGATCGGCTCTGGCAGATGGAATTCATGGCTCTGGCGGCCGCCGGCCGGCTATCGGAAATTTTCGGAGAGCGCACTCTCGAATTCGACCGCTCGCGGCGACGGCTGGGGATGGTGTTTGGCGCTGAAAACACGGTAAAAGCGCTGCGCGAAGATGAGACGGCACGATCGATTATGGAAGCGTTTACCGCCGGAATCAACGCCTGGATCGACCGACTGGATGAACGGGAGCTGCCTCTGGAGTATAAAATTCTGGATTACCGACCCGAACCCTGGAGTGAACTGAAATCCGCCTTGATCCTGAAATACATGGCATGGACATTGACCGGCCGCTTCAATGAGTTGGAGTTCACACGCACCCGGCAGGAGCTTGGAGAGGAAACCATCCGGCAACTTTATCCCATTTTCCCGCCCTTCACCGATCCGATCATCCCGCCGGAAACTCCCTGGCCCTTCCGGCCGATTGTTCCGGCGCCGCCCGAAAAGCAATTTTATCCCGTTGCCGCCGCCCGGGCGGTGGAGGCGGACCCGTTCGTGCCCGGCAGCAATAACTGGGCGGTGGCCGGATCACGCACCCAGAGCGGACATCCGTTGCTTGCCGCCGATCCGCACCTGGCGCTGAATCTGCCTTCAATCTGGTATGAAATGCAGCTCGTTGCACCGGACATGAACGTGTATGGAGTGACGATTCCCGGGCTGCCCGGTTTAATTTTCGGCTTCAATGAAAACATTGCCTGGGGCATGACCAATGCCGGCTCTGATGTACTGGATTGGTACCATTTGACGTTTAAAGACAGTACTTACGCCGAATACAAATACGGCGACGGCTGGCGAAAAACTCAAAAACGGATTGAAACCATTCAGGTGCGCGGAAAGGGAACCGTGCAAGATACCGTCATTTACACACACTACGGACCGGTAGCCTACCTGGAATATGAGCAGCCGTTTCAGCCCAACATACCGCGTATGGCGGCCATCCGGTGGACCGCTCACGATCCATCCAAAGAGCTTTTGACGTTTTATTATTTGAACAAAGCCAAAGGCTACGATGACTACCGCAAGGCGCTGCAGTACTTCCACTGTCCGGCGCAAAACATTGCCTATGCGGACGTGGAAGGCAACGTCGCCATATGGCATAACGGCAAGTTCCCGCTGCGCTGGCGCGAACAGGGCCGTTATCTTCTGGATGGCAGCGATCCGCTGCATGAATGGCAGGGCTGGGTGCCCATGGATCAGGTCCCGCATGTCAAAAATCCGCCACGCGGATTCATTTCATCGGCCAACCAGGCGCCGGCAGCGCCGAGTTATCCGTACTATCTCGGCTGGTTCTACGCCCCGTTCGAACGCGGAGCGCGGATCAACCAATGGCTGCAAGCCAGAACCGAACTCACACCTCAAGATATGATGCGCCTGCAAAACGACAACCTGAATCTCCGCGCCAGGACCGTTCTGCCGACGCTGCTCCAGTTGCTCGCAGAAGCCGACTTGACACCAACGGAAAAAGCGGTGTACGACACGCTGAAAATGTGGAATTTCGAAGCCCGCCGTGATTTGATCGCGCCCATCATCTTTGAGTACTGGTGGCGGGAATTTTACCGCGGCGTGTGGCGGGACGATATGCAATCCGAGCACGGCAGGCTGCTCTGGCCGCGCGCCGATATCACCATCGAACTGGTACTGAACCATCCGGACAGCCCGTTTTTCGACGACCGCACCACCGAAGACCGTGAAACCCTGGCTCTTTTAGCACAGCGCACGTTCAAAATCGCAGTGCAGAATTTGGAAACCGATTTCGGTCCACCGGGGCAAAATTGGCGCTGGGGCAAAGCCCGCGGTACCGACATTCTGCATCTGGCACAGATTCCCGGTCTCGGCCGCATGCGCCTGGAAACCAACGGCAATTATGCCATCGTCAATGCGACCTCACGACGGGCGGGGCCATCCTGGCGCATGGTGGTGGACCTGACCCCGGGCAAAGTGCGGGGCTGGGGCGTTTATCCCGGCGGTCAATCCGGCAATCCGGGGTCTCCGTTTTACGACAACATGATCGAGGCCTGGGTCAACGGGGAATACTATGAGCTTCTGTTTCTCAAATCGCCTGAAGAAAGCCACAAAAACATCGTCACTCAAACCCGGTTCGAGGTTCAGCAATGATGGGATTTATCTTCTGTTTCGTCGCTATTGGGTTGCTACAATGGCTCACCCCCTACTGGTGGTGGATCATGGTCGTTCCGTTCATCTGGACGCTAATGCAGGGAAAATCGTTTCGGGGATCATTTCTGGTGGGCGCTCTCAGCGCCGGGCTGTTGTGGCTGATCGCGGCCTCATGGCAATGGAGCCGATCGGCACAGATTGTGGCAGATCGAGTCGCAGATATGCTCACGGTCGGCAGCAGCATGACCCTGATTTTCCTGACATTTGTTTTTGCCTTTCTGGCAGCAGGTTTTGCCGGGGGCTCCGGATATTTGCTGCAGCGGGCGCTGTTCCCGGGCAGACCTTCCGGCGAATGAGGCGTCCGCCGGAGGAATCCGTGCGGCGGTTTCGAAACGGAGACAGCCCCGGCAATGACGGGAGAATGAGGCAACCTGCTCTCCGCCTTGCCGTATATCAACCGGAAACGATACCGCTTTCACACCATATTGATCATGCGGGGAGGCAGAGCGATGCTGTCCAGAAACTCATTACCGGTATGGCTTCTGATGCCGGCTCTGCTAATGCCTGCGTGCCGTGTCAGTATGAACCAATCGGTCTTTGTCGCCGAAAACAGCATTCGCAGCGGCTCGATCAACACAATCAACGGCAACATTATCGTCGGGAAAAATGCCGTGGTCAAAGGGGATTGCCGGACCATTAACGGTCATATCATCATTTACGGGGGTGCTTCGGTGCAGCAGGCTATGAGTGTGAACGGGCAGATTGTGGTGCAAAATGGTGCACGCATTGAAGGCAACGTCGAAGCGGTCAACGGTCCGATTCGGATCGGCCGCGATGTGGATGTCATGGGGTCGGTCACAAGCATAAACGGTATCATCGAGCTGCGACACAGTTTTGTGGAAGAGGATATCAGGAGCTACAGGGCCAATATTTCGCTGTTGGCCGGGTCTCGGGTTCGGGGAGACATTATGATAGAAAAAAGTAGAGCCGCAAAGCGGCAGCGGCGCTTGATTAAAATTGTTTTGCAAAACGGCTCGGTTGTGGAAGGAGACATTCGGATAAACGACCGGGCTGCCAAAGTCAAAGTGTATATCGACGCCGATTCGGCCGTAAAGGGCAGCGTGGAGGGGGCCGAAGTCATCTCATCCTAAAGCCCGGCAGGATCCATTTCCCCCATCGGCAGCGCTGAGGCTGTCCGGCAGCCCGGCAGACAATGCCCACGACGCCACATTGCACGGCCCCGCGGCGGATGAAGCCAGGCCCTTTGCCGGCTCTTCGGGGGACCGCCCGGCTTCTCCATCGCCCCGGACGCGAAAAAGATCAGGCGACGGGCTTTCCCACCACCTGTGCCGTTTCGATGTCCACCGCCGCACCGGTCTTCCGGCCGGTGATGATGCGATACCCCAAAAAGATCAGGCTCAATCCTACAAATTCCGTGATGTACAGCACTTCCACATAGCCGAAGCGTGTTGCCGTGCCTCCAATGCCGGGCAACAGGGCTCCGATAGCGATAAACACGTTGCCCACGTACCGGTAATGCGTTTTGGGGCTTTTTTTGAAGCGGTAGGCGGAATAAACCGCTCCGCCAACCAGAAAAATAAAGGCGTAGATATTGATAAACGGACTGAACAACCGTACCCACTGCCACTCCATCACTTTCCCGCTGAGCCGGTACGGTTCCACCAGTTCGTACCGGATGGGGGTGAGAAGGGCAAACACCGCCGCTGTGGCAATCGTCGCCACCAGAGCGATGGTCAGCCGGTCCGCGGTTTTGCGTTTCATCAGCAAATACACCGTCCCCTGTGCCAGGGGCGCTCCTCCCATGAGCGCGCCGGAAATATACCAGGCCCGGAATATCCATTCCTGCCAGCCCAATAGCGTGGTCATCGCTTCGGTCAATGTACCGACGCCGTAAATGAAGATGCCGCCTGCCCACCAGAGCAAATGCAAGCCTCTTTTCTGCTGATAACGGCGATAGACCATCGCGGCAAAAATGACGGCAAAAATCGTCGTTGCGATAGGAATAAAATGAACCGGATGTCTCATGGCCACCTCACAGTCACTTCGGATTCAGAAACGGTAATGGAGTCCCAGGAGCCAGTTTCGTCCGGGCATACGGTACCGTGCCAACTCTTCATATTTTGCATCCAACAGATTGCGCAGCGATAGGGAAAGCTGCACCGCTTCACTGACGCGCGCCTGCAATTTGGCATTCATGACAAAGAATGCGTCCGGTTTCTCCATGGGATACAGAAACACTTCCTCCACCCGGCTTTTATAACGGCCGGTCAGGTTCAACGAAAAACGGCCATACGACAGTGTGCTGGAAAACGAAAACGAATGCCGCACCCGGTACGCCAGCAAATCATCCAGCCGGTTATCGGATTGATCCCGGGCATCCAGGAACGTGTAGCTGGCCTGGGCGCGGAAATAGGGAGACCAGCCCACATGAGCGGTGACTTCCAGCCCCTGCATAAACGCCTTGTTCAAATTGCGCACCTGGAACAGAGTATAAAGCACGCCTTCTTCAGCGGAAATTTCCACCCAGTAAATCATGTCACGGTAATGATAACGGAAATAGGCCAGGTCCAGATCAATCCACTGTCCGAGATGCCAGCGGACGCCCGTCTCCATGGAAAAATCCATTTTCTCGGCTTTCAGCGTCGGATTGGGCTTAAACAGCGTGCCGCCGCTGAGTTCCTTCTGGAAAAAGCGTTCAGCGATGGAAGGTGCACGGAAGGCCTGCCCGAGCAGCATTCGGACAGCCAGATTGGATCGCGGATGATAAACCACGGCAATTTTCGGGCTCAGTTGTCCCTGTGTAATGCCACCGACGAGATGGTTCCAATCGTAGCGCAACCCGAGGGTGGCCGTCAGGTTCGGCGTGACTTCCCATTCGTCCTGCAGATACAGCGCCACGTTGTTGACCTGGCGGTCGCCGTACATGATGGTATCCGGATCGGAGAACACGCGATCGATCTGTGCATCCAGACCGAGAATCAGGTAATGCTGATCATTGAGAAAATAATCAAGCTGGGTAATATTGCCGAATTTATCGGCATCGACCCGGGTTCGCAAGCCAAAAGGCTGGTTTCCGGGGATGGTATAGTTGGGATCGTTTTCATTAAAAAATGAACGCGAAGCCGTCCGGTAAAAATAAAACCGTGAGGAGTATTTCATTTTTGTGTTCGGAACCGCCCAGTAGAGTACATCCGCGCTATAGACATTTTTTTTCTGCCGGTCATCCCGGTATTTGGGAAGCACGCGGTACGGTTGCAAATTGCTCATCCATGTATGCGGATAATCATTGTCGGAAGTGGACCAGTTCAGGCTGACTTCCAGATTCCGGTTTTCACGAAAGTCATACAGCAGCTTGCCGAACACGTTGTAAAATTTATAGGCTGTATTCTCCGTGTAGCCGTCGGACTGCTTCCGGCTGAAATTGAATAAATAACTGACCTGCCCTTTCCTACCTGAATGGCTGATTTCGAGCAGACTTTGCTCAAGCGGATCATTGGTAAAACGGAGCTGCGGATGAGGCTGTTTGTACAATCCATATCCCAGATCCACGGTGGTCAACGATTTATAAGTGGGCCGCCGGGTGATGACATTGATCACCCCTCCCATGGCGGTGGATCCGTAAAGGCTGGAAAAAGCCCCTTTCACCACCTCGACCTGCTCGATGAAACTGGTCGGGATGAGGCTCCATAACGCTCCACCGGAATCGGATGTCAGCGCCGGCCGGCCATCGATGAGGAGCAGTACCCGGTTGCCCACTCCGCCGCCGGCCACATCCGAGCTGCCCCGGATGGACAGACTCTGCACCGAGATGCCGGAAGCGCGATACACATCCAGCCCGGAGACCAGCTCCAGTGCCTGGTCAAAAGTGACGACGGAGCGTTCACGCAAATCCCGTGTGTTGATGATCATGACGCTGGCCGGCGCCATCTGGGCGGTTTGCTCCCGTCGTGCCGCCGTCACGGTTACTTCCTCTGCCTTCACCACGGTCGGTTTCAGGCCGATATTCCGTGACAGCAGTTTTCCCGGCTGCAACTGAATGATCTCCTCGTACGGCTGATAGCCGATTCGGCGGGCGATCAGCTTGTAGGTGCCGGGCTTCACATAGCGGATGATAAACGTGCCGTCATTGCGCGTGGCGGAGCCAATCAGAGCACTGTCCAGAAACACATCGGCGAAGGCCAGCGGCTCCATGGTCTCAGCGTCGTAAACCCGTCCGGTGATCACTCCGGACGCTTTCTGATCGACCCGGCCATTTTGGGGAATGCCCCAATTGGGCATCCCCAGAATGGCCAACAGCATCAGCAAGAAAACTCCCGTCTGGATTTGGCGATGTTTGCAGGGCATCACTCCCCTCATTTGACGATATCAAGATTGGCTTTGATATCGATGTTATTCCAAACCAGCTTATCATCGGAGATTTCGATGGCAATGGGCTGGACTTTCAGGGTGATACCATCGTCAGCCACCCCGACGCTGTCTTTGTTCGCCCAATAGACGCCCAAAACTTTGGCGCCGGCGGGATTGTTTGGATCGCGCCAGCCGACGGTCACGACCGGATACGTTCCTTTGCTCAGGCCATCAATTTTATAGGTTTGCACATTTTGTCCGGGTTGAAAAGCCACACTGGCTGCGGCCGGCGGCCCCATTGGCGGCCAATTGGCCCAAATCGATACCTGAACCTCGCCGACCTGTGGCCAGCTTCCGACAAAGGTCACGGTTCCGGAAATCTCGCCGAATTGCTCTGCCTGAACCGGATTATCCTCCTTGCCGCATCCCAGCAACAACACACTCAAACCGAGCACCATCAGGGCGCCCAGAGAGAAAGTTCGCTTCATTGTTGCACTCCTTGTTTATGTCCTGAAAATCCTGATACCATTTAAGAACATTTCTACCACCCTGACGCGCAGCCAACGATCAAAAAATATGCCACGCCGGCACGATCTCACCAAAATATTAGCAAATTTGATAAAACAGATATTTTATTAATAAATATTAAGTTAGCCCTTCCGATTTCTAAAAAAACCAACCGCCTTCCGCCCTATCAAATGCATTTAAACTGAGACCTCGTTCATTTTTTCCTTTTTGAAAAAAATCCTTTTCAAATTGAAAAGCGGGGAGTTGGACAGCAGTTTATTCAGGAATCATGTTGACCGGTGACCGTACTTTGAAAATCAGAGGCTTATGGCGACGAAAGCGATCGGCAAATCGGGTATTTAACATTCCGGTGGGACACGGAGAAAGAAGGATTTCAGGAGGCCACAGGCACCTGTTCGCCATCGCTTACGGCATGACAGTACCGGCGCATCTGCGGTGCTGTGCTTCAGCAGACCTCAAAAAAAAGGCTGCCCGATATTTCGACCGGACAGCCCGTTTCGTTTCCAAAAAGATGGTCTTATGGTCCGACTTTCGCGCTGACATTGACCGTTTGTTTTACCGTAAAGTTGTCACCATTCGGCTCCAGGTTGCCTACAAATTCAAATGTCCAGGTACCGCTGACGCGAATGTATGCCGTTCCCGGAGCTTGCAACTCAATAAGCTGATCCTTAACGTAAATTTCTCCCCCTGCATTAAAGCTCGTTTTGTTGCCCAGCGGGTTGGTGATATCCACTCGCACCAGTCGCACATCTTTGTCCGGTTTTGCAAAAAACTGGATGCCGTCGCTGCCATCAGCCAGGGTGACATTCACGGTGGAAATATTAAATTTAGGTGGGGGTGGAGCTTCCGGCTCCGAAGGGCCTTTTTTGCCACACGCGAACAGCAAAACCGGTAACAATAGTAGGGCTACCCG
Organism: Candidatus Zhuqueibacterota bacterium; assembly: GCA_015491485.1. Lineage (GTDB taxonomy): Bacteria > Zhuqueibacterota > Zhuqueibacteria > Zhuqueibacterales > Geothermadaptataceae > Hydrothermovivens. The sequence continues at coordinate 7,008 of WFVT01000089.1, read as the reverse complement.
ATACAGTTTCATGAGAACCTCCCTGAAATACTTTGAACTCCATTCATCAAGATACATTGTTCATCTGGAATTATGGAATATTTTATATAGTTATTTACCAACAATCGCTGTTCTCGCGGGATTAAAGATTATAGCATATTTATATTCGAAACGCAATTGCTTTTTCACAAAAATATCAACATAATGTATTTTCTTCATAAATTTTCGCTGTATTTCTCATCTTTTCTTCCATCATTTTATGATTTTTGATGCTGCTTCAATGATGATCAGTCAGTTTTTTTTACGGTAAAATGAAAGCACCTATACCTTACCGATCAAATTCCCCTTGCAGCACCGGAAACTTCTGGAGATGATTAAAACAAGGCAACATAAGGAAAAGCAGTGCGGCTTGCCCATTCAATGGATGCAAGGCGGGCTGGGAACCGGTGGGATGGAAATGGTATCGCCCGACAGGCGACAGCCGACCATCCAACAGCCCGGTCGCGTCTTTTACGGCTTTTCCGGCTTCTGCAACTGGTATTCCCGCAGTTTCCGCCAGAGGGTGGTCCGGCCGATACCTAAAATTTTGCTGGCCATCTCATAATTCCAGCCGCAGTCCTGGAGCGTTTCCTGAATGTACTGTTTTTCCATTTCTTTCAGGGTCATCCGTGACGGCCGATGGTTATGGCAGGGTTCGTCGGCGGTGGCATGCTGTAACTGGATCGGCAGGTCGTGAAGTTCGATTCTGGGCCCGATGGCCATGGCGACCGCATGCTCCAGGGCGTTTTCCAGCTCACGGACGTTTCCCGGCCAGCGGTATGCCGTCAATGCTTGAAGGGCTTGCGGGGAGATCTCATCCACTGATTTTTGCAGACGCGCGGCGTATTTTTTGATGAAATGTTGCGCCAGAATGGGGATATCTTCACGGCGGTCTCGTAACGGGGGCAAGTTAATTTGAATCACATTCAGCCGATAATACAAATCGCTGCGGAACCGGCCTTCTTCCACCAGCTTCAACAATTCCTGATTGGTGGCGGCAATAACACGCACATCCACTTGAATGACTTCATTGCTGCCCACGCGTTTGAGTTCATTCTCCTGTAAAAAACGGAGCAACTTGACCTGCAATTGCTGCGGCAGCTCGGCAATTTCATCCAGGAAAATGGTGCCTTCCTGCGCCTCTTCAATCAATCCCCGCTTGTGATGGATGGCGCCGGTGAATGCGCCTTTCACGTGACCGAACAGCTCACTTTCCAGCAAATTTTCGGGGATAGCCCCGCAATTGACCGCGACGAAGGGCTTATCCGCACGCTTGCTTAATTGATGTATGGCTTTCGCCACCAGCTCTTTGCCGGTGCCGCTTTCTCCCTGAATCAGCACGGTGATATCGGTCTGCGCAATGCGTGAAATAAGTTCGAAAATGCGCTGCATTTCCCGGGTTGCGCCGACAATTCCGGCAAATTGATGCCGGGAGTCGCTAAACAGCCAATCCCGAATGGTCGCGGCTTCCTCATGAATCCATTCCGCAATCCTGGCGCCCACGGCCCTTTGCTCTTCCCGGTTTTTTTGAGCGATTGCCTCCAGATCATGGAAATGATACACGAAAACATTGTAAATCCGATCGATGTCATCGCTGCCGGTTGCGGCGCCGCCGTCATAAATTAATAATGGAAAATTCTGCCGGCTGGACATCCGGCGGGTGATGGTTCGTTTTTCCAGCGTTGCTGACGCGCCCTCGGAAATCAGCAAAATGTCCACATTAGAGGATAAAATGGGGTTGCGATCCATGGAAAGCACCTGAACATCATATTTTCCCGCTGCCGTTCGCTCGGTTTCCCGTGTCAGCAACGTAAAACGTCGGCAACCTTTATGATACAGTGCATTGACCCACGGTTCCCAATCCTGCTGCGGGGCATCAATCAGTTGCACATTTACACTCCCAAGATCGCCGAAGATCTTTTGCGCCAGTTCGGCAAAAGCCTCATGAGGATGAATGCTGAAACGGAAGAAATCGGTTTCCATGCGCGCTTTTTCGTGCAGCCAGATACCACGTTGAAACAGGCGGTGAAATACCGGACCGATATAACCGCACTCTCCGGCCTGAATATAGACCTCTCGCAAATATGGAATCAGGCGAGGCTCGGCGTGCTGCTGGTAAATTCCCGTGGCGATTTCCAAAAACAGTTGCAATGCTTCGATGCCGGAAAGCGTGTCGTATTGGCACGTGGTTTCCGCCAGCAATCCAGCCTGACTCAACGCCTGCAGGAGATGATTTTGCAGCTTGTTGGAATCGTTGTATATAAACAGCAAGGTTTCTTCGGGAAGGATGAGAAGCAACCACTCACTTGCTTGAATCCGACTCTGAATTTGCGCCAGTTGTTCGGAGGTCAGCTTATGAAACGGACCGGGAATCTGAATTTGGTCGTTGCGAATTTTATGAACTTTAAAAACCATGCCTGTACTTTCGTTGCGATCCGTAAAGAACCGAATTAATAAAACCGATGCACGCTTTGAAACAACATGGATATAAACATAAATGAAAAAATCAGCCAGCCAAACCCTACCATCGATACCGACGCCGCGCGCTGGCCTCGCCAGCCCCAGAACCGCCGGACCACGTAATGAAACACATAAATCAACCAGGTTAGAAAGGTCGCCAGAATTTTCGGGTCAATGAGCCGTTTTGGGTCCCACACCAGCAGCGCATTTTTGACGCCGAGAATCAATCCAAGCGTCATGAAGAGCAAACCGATATTGACGGCAACATTATTGATTTCTTCAAAGAACGCCAGCGAAGGTAGCCGGCGGAAAAACAATCCCAGATCGCGTTTCTGCAATTCGCGTGAAAGCAGGGTATGCATCAAGCTGGCGATAAATGAAATGATGAATCCGCCATAGGCAAACAGCATCACCATGACATGGATTTCAAATTCAACATCTTCCAGAATGGGACTGATTTTTTCATTGTACTGAAAGGTCAGGTTGGAATAAAACAGCACCACCAGCAGCACCGCAAGAATAAACCCGCCCATGGAGCGCTCTTTCAGCCGGTTCTCGAGGATTAAATAGATCATGGCGGTCAACCAGACCAGCGTACTGGTGCTTTCGCTCACGGTGGCTACAGGCAACCGTTGATTGAAAAAACTCAGATACAGCAAATAGAACAGGTGGATGCCCAGGGCCGTCCGAAAGAGAACCGTTGCGAAGGTGCGGTCGCGTTGATCTTTTCGGTAAAATTCACGAAAATAAAACAGGTTGGCGAGCAAATATACCCCCCAGACCAGCCATTGCGTCGTGTAAAACACCAGTTTTGGATTCATCGCCCATCCATGCAATCGCTTGATTTGAATCTATACTCTGTTCGAATTGATTTTTATGCTTCGGTCGTCATTCGTCGCAAGCAAGGCTGCCATCAGAACATGGATTCAGCAAGCCGAAAACAGGCAACTTCGGTGGCGCCCCTCAAGCCGATCCGATTTTGGCTATCGGTAGCAATCTTTCCCAGTGGGTCCCAATGCCGGCGATAAAAACGGAAAATGCCTGAAGGCATTCCGTTCCCAAAGAACAGTTTATTTTGCGGATGATATTTAACAAGCGTTGCCGCTATCTGTTATCGCCACATGCCCGGTGAACAAAACGATGACCGGCGATTTCTTGCTGCCAAACGGGGTGACATGCATTTGAATAGAAAAACTCAAAATGGCGACATTTTCTTTCATTCTTCATAACCGGAAGTGAAGCATTTCGGCTTAGAAAATAACAAATTTTTCAGCAAGCGACAATCAAAAAAATTCACTTGCATTTGCAAGGTGCCGATTGTATATTTAGGTTAACCTAATTTTTAATTTCGTCTAATCTGAAATTTTATCATATAAGATGCCAGCCTCGCTTGCTGACTTAGACACAGGACAAAAAGCTCGAATTCTTGATCTTCGGTTGCAAGGGCTCGAACGCAGGCGCTTGATGGATTTGGGATTCACCCCGGGCACGGAGGTGGAAGTGGTCATGAAAGCCGCTTTCGGCGATCCGATTGCTTACATGGTTCGAAATACGAAGATCGCCTTGCGGAAGCAGCAGGCGGAGCAAATCATCGTGGAGCCGATTTCGTGAATCGTTTCGATTGGCGAAATCTGAAAGGAGAGAAAAACATGGCTGGATGTCAGTGTACACAGGCGGCCGGCTGCCCGACGGTGTCAGGCAACTTCACCCGTTTGGGGATCAATATCGACAACTACGACTTTTTGATCGCGCTTGCTGGTAATCCCAACACCGGTAAGACCACCCTGTTTAATGCGCTGAGCGGCCTGCGGCAGCATACCGGCAACTGGCCGGGCAAGACCGTGGTTCGAAGCGAAGGTGCCTTTCGGCATCATGAGTACAAATACAAAGTCGTCGATCTTCCGGGGACGTATTCTTTGCTGTCCACTTCGGAAGACGAGGAGATCGCCCGCGATTTCATCCTGTTCGGCAATCTAGATTGCGTTGTTGTGGTGGTGGATGCCACGGCTCTGGAGCGAAATTTGAATCTGGTCCTTCAGGTTCTCGAAATCACCGACCGGGTGGTCGTGGCCCTGAATTTAATGGATGAAGCCGAGCGCAAAGGTTTGTATGTGGATGCCCGCAAGCTGTCCAGGGAACTGGGGGTTCCCGTGGTGCCCATGGTGGCGCGCGAAGGCAAAGGCATCGATCAATTGTTGCAAACCGTGGAAGATGTGGTTACCGGCCGATTGAGCACTCGGCCGCGCCGTATCGATCTCGATCCGCAAATCGAAGAAGCGGTACAGCAACTGCTGCCGCATTTGAAAAATCTCTACCCCCATTTGTCCAACCACCGCTGGCTGGCCATGCGATTGCTCGAGGGCGACCGCAGTATCGAAGACGCCATCCGAAATGACGCCCTCGCCGATCCGGAGACAGGCTCCACCGTGCCTGCGGACGAGGAAATTCCGGAACTGGAAGCGGCGCTGGAGGTGTAACTCATGGAAGAGTCGGAAGGTCGCCGGCAACATATTGAAAATCTTCTCAAAAAAGCCTCGCAGTTACGGCAAAATCTGGACGGCTCATTTTCGGACCGACTGGTTTCTTCCTTATATAAAGAGGCCAGTCACATTGCCGAATCCTCTGTTATCGCGTCCGGGAAACGCCGCGCAAGCTGGGATGTGTATTTCGACCGCATTGCCACGCATCCCCTCACCGGTTTCCCTCTGATGTTCCTGATGCTGGCGGCCATTTTTTGGATCACCATTGAAGGCGCCAATTATCCATCCGAATTGATCGCAAAAGCGCTGTTTGGATTTGAAGCCTGGGCGTCCAACGGGTTCCAAAACCTCGGCAGCCCGGATTGGCTTACCGGATTTCTCTGGCACGGAGTCTGGCGTGGACTGGCCTGGGTGGTATCAGTGATGCTGCCGCCCATGGCGATTTTCTTCCCGCTGTTTACCATTTTGGAAGATTTCGGCTATCTGCCGCGCGTGGCATTCAACATGGATGCGCTGTTCCGGCGGGTCGGGGCACATGGCAAGCAAGCCCTGACCATGGCCATGGGCTTCGGTTGCAATGCCGCCGGGGTGATCTCCACACGCATCATCGATTCTCCCCGGGAACGGCTGATTGCTATCATCACAAACAACTTTGTGCCCTGCAATGGGCGCTGGCCCACGCTCATCATGATGGCGACCATCTTTATCGCGGCTCCGTTCCCCGCGTCGGTCGGTTCGCTGGTGGCTGCAGGCTCACTCATGGCGGTGACTCTGTTTGGCGTGTTTATGACGCTGGTGGTTTCTTTTGGGCTGTCGAAAACATTGCTCAAGGGAACACCCTCGGTTTTCACGCTGGAATTGCCCCCGTATCGCCGGCCGCGTATTTTGCAAACGCTGTACACTTCGCTTATCGACCGAACGATTTTTGTCCTCTGGCGCGCCGTCATCATGGCGGCTCCCGCCGGTGCGGTGATCTGGATTCTCGGCAACATCCATCTCAATGGCCTGCCGTTATCCAACCATATCGCCAATGCGCTGGACCCGCTCGGCCGCCTCATCGGCCTCGATGGTGTGGTGTTGCTGGCGTACATCATCGCCATCCCGGCCAACGAAATCGTCATTCCCACGATCATCATGACGTACAGTCAGGCCAGCATGATGATTGAGCTGGACTCGCTGCAGGCTTTGCGCCATCTGTTGGTGGATCAGCATGGCTGGACCATCGTCACCGCCATCAGCCTGATGCTGTTCAGCCTGCTGCACAATCCCTGCTCAACGACCATTCTTACGATCTGGAAGGAAACGCGCAGCGCCAAGTGGACGGCCGTGGCGACGTTTCTCCCCCTCAGTATCGCTTTCCTGGTGAATTTTCTGTTTGTACAGCTAGTTCGGTTGTTTATGTAATTCCATCATTCCAGGAACAGCGTTTCGCAATTCATTCCCTTTTATGGTTGGCTGCTGTTGAACGCAAATTTTGTATCATGATCAAAATCCACATGCTGTCCCGCCCCTTTTGCCGCCGACTTTTTCAAATGCGATTTTTTGGGGACTCAAATCAAAGAAATGTCCATATCGGTACGTTCTTCATCTCAGTTTGCTAAACTCGACTCCCTCGGCTCTGCATGTTCAACCGCATCAGTGCGGCCCTCTGACCCGGGGGGACCACTTTCCAGGGCATTAATCCGGATCGCATTGTTTTTGGGGCCGACCGCCAGCACATGCTTTATTGCTATCACGATATCGGTGCTGCATCCGCATGGATTCGGGATAATGGTGCGAATCAGAGTCTCATCGGCACTGTTGTTCGCTGGAAGCTTGTGCTACAGTATTGATGTATCCGCGTTTGATCCGCGTGCATCCGTGGCTGAATAAAAGCACATTGTTTTTGAATTGGAAAATGCCTGTGTGGTAATCTCTACTCACGAAAATGCTTGGCGCATTTGCGTTTTTGGGGCTTATCCTTTGCATTCCCGGTCATACCAATCCATCCTGTTCATCGGGTTCATCCCGTCAAAAAAACTGCTTTCGACAGGATGCACCAGATCAACCG
>WFVT01000088.1 GCA_015491485.1 Candidatus Zhuqueibacterota bacterium | reverse complement strand
TCACAAAAGTAACCTATCCGGATGCCTTTACCCACAACGCCTGGATGACTGACGACAACCGGTATCTGTCCCAAACCGATGAAGCCGCCGGTCTGCCGGTGAATTTTTGGGACCTGAGCGCCCCAACCAACCCCAAGCGGGTGGCGACGTTTGCGCTGCCGGATCCGGCCATCGCCCATAATACCCACATCAGCGGTAATTATGCATTTATCAGCTACTATTGTGACGGTCTTCGCATCTTAGATATTTCACAGCGCCGTGTCCCGGTGGATGTCGGTTATTATGATACCTATCCGGACGATAACTTTCGTCACGATTGCGGTTTTCAGGGCGCTTGGGGCGCTTTCCCGTTTCTGCCCTCGGGAAACATCTTGATTTCCGATATGACTTACGGCCTGCATATTGTTGCTTTCGACTCGCTCCGCGCCGGTTACATCGAGGGCGTTATTCGTGACACCACCTCGGGAGAAGGGATTCCGGAGGTGGATATTCAGTTACTCAACCCCGAGTTCAATGAGGGCAAAACCACGGTTCTGGTCTCGGATGATGGGACGTATATTATGGGGGCGAGACCGGGGGTTCGCCGGTTCCGTTTTTCCAAATTCGGCTATTTCGACCGCGAAATCGAAGTGACTTTGAAGCCGGGCGCCACATTGCCGTTGGATGTATCCCTGCAGCCTCTGCCGCGAGTCGATTTAACCGTGCAGGCGCGTGACGATCGCGGTCAGCCGATCCCGAATGCGCGGGTGGTCCTTTTTGCCGAAGGGTTCCGTAAAACCGTGCCCACCGACGACGCCGGTGACGTCACGCTGACCGTCCCGGAAGCGCATTACCGTATTTCGCTGATCCAATGGGGATGGCTCCGCGTGGATCGGGAAGTCACCCTCTCCGCGCCCCAAATGCAGGTGGAGTTGAGAACGCGTCCGGGCTATCTGGAAACGTTTACGGAAGCCGAACCGTGGCAACTGAGCGCTGCAGGAGATGATTCGCGGTTTTCCTGGTTTATCGCCCGGCCGGCGGATCATCCTCTGGGTTTCAGATTGCCCGCGGAAGACTACACCGGCGACGCTGAAGGATTGGCCGTGCTCAGCCGGGCATGGCACGGCCGCACCACTCTGACATCACCCCCGTTCGACGCCACACGCTTCAAAAAGCCGGTGCTGCAATTTGCACGATTTTATAATCCTTACCGCTGGGCCAGCATTCAAGCCAACGACACGCTCAAAGTGATGCTGTCCAATGACGACGGCCAAACCTGGACCGAAATCGCCGCCTACACCACCATCGATCGCGAATGGACGGTTGTACGCATTCCCATTGATCCCCTGCTGACGCCGACACAGGCGATGCGGGTTCGGTTTATCAACATTGAAGGGCCGGATAACGGAACGCCGCGGGCATCCGCGTTTTGTATGCTCGATGATATTCAGATTGTACCGGAATCGGTTTTGACCTCTGTAACCGCATCCCGGGCGCTGCCCGAGCGCCTGCAATTGCTGCCCAATTTTCCCAATCCTTTCAATCCTTCCACCACCGTGGTGTGGGACCAGCCCCGGGACGGCGAAGTGACCATTCAGGTTTATAACATCCTCGGACAGCGAGTGTGGGCTCAGCCTCTCGGATTCCAAAAAGCGGGCCGCAACCAGTTGACTTTGCGACTCCCGGAGCAGCCGTCCGGCGTGTATTTCTGGTCGGTCCGGTTCAATGGCGTGGAATCAGAACGGCGTAAAATGCTGCTGTTGCAATAATCCGGACATTCCCTTCCGGATCACCCGAAAGCGCGCGGATACAGACGCGCCCGGCCCGGATGGCAGAGGATGCCGGATGGGCTCCCAATAGCGGCTGCAGAGTTGATAGCGGTGGTCTCAAGCCCCGTCCAGAATCCGTCGGCTCAGCTCATACGCCGCCACTCCGAAAGCCACACTGACGTTGAGGGAAATTTTGTGTCCGCGCATTGGCAGATGCGCAACGGCATCCACCTGTTGAAGAACGGATTCAGAAATGCCGTGAAACTCATGCCCGACAATCAAAGCCAGGGGCGTCCGTACGGAGACGTGATAGATGGGCTGGCTCGATTCGGTTTTCTCGAGCGCAAGGAGAAAATAACCCTGCCGGCGGAGCAGGCGAAGAGCTTCGAGCGTGGAGGGGAAATAGCGCCAGGGTACAACTTCTTCAGCCCCCAATGCCGCTTTGCGGATTTCCTGGCGGGGCGGGGTACCGGTGATGCCGCACAGAATAACACCCCCAAATCCGGCGCCGTCTGCTGTACGAAAAATGGCACCGACATTGTGCAAGCTGCGAATATTGTCAGCGACCACCACCAGTTGCGGAGGCTCTTCAGGCCAGGGAATGTTCGATTGCGATACCGGCGCCTCCATACGGCCTTCATCCTGTTCGATGGTCAGAAAAGGACCCGTCGCTTATTGCTGGGGCGTTTTGGCGGTTCCGGAATGAAAAATTTTCTTGATGTGCGAAGGCAATACCACTTTTTGCTGCGACGGCAAAGGCCCCTGATTCTGGACACATTTGCTGCATTCCGGCCCCCGATCCTCGCGCACAAATTGCAATAGGGTTTTGGCGATGGTGTAGATCGCCGCCACCACCACGATGGCGATGGTCAACCAGGTTTGCCAATCCCAGGTCATGATCCAAACCCCAATGCTGTTCCAACCTGAAATACAGTGAACGAAGCGACGTAAGCAAAAATCAGCATATAGACAAACATGAAAACGGGCCAACGCCAGCTATTGGTTTCCCGGCGCACAATCGCCAAAGTGGACATACACTGGCAGGCCAGAACAAAGAAAATCATCAGTGAAATGGCTACCAGAGGCGTAAACACCGGCTTTCCGGTATCCGGATAGCGATCGTTTTGCAGAGCGGCTCGCAAATCCACGGACGTTTCATCGGCGTCCTGGAGATTGTAAATGGTGGCTAAGGTGCTCACGATAACTTCCCGCGCCGCAAACGACGTAATCAAGCCGATCCCGATTTTCCAATCGAAGCCCAGCGGCCGGATGACCGGCTCGATCAACTGCCCCAGGCGGCCTGCATAACTCTGGCGGATTTCGTGAAAACTGTCCACCGTTTGCCCGCTTTTTTCCAGCGCCAGCATGTCTTGCTGGTGCTTCGCATCCGGTTTCGGATACGAGGCCAGAAACCAGAGCACGATGGACACCGCCATGATAATTTTGCCCGCGTTGGTCACAAAGGCCTTGCCGGCTTCGTACACCCGGTAAAAAATGAAACGCCATACAGGCATGCGGTAAGCCGGCAGTTCCATAATATAGCTGGTGCTTTCGCCTTTCACCACAAATTTTTGCAGAATGGTCGCCGCCACCACCGCCGCAACCATGCCCAGAAGATACATCGACAGCAGCACCAGCCCGGGCAAATAGAAAATCCCTCCCAACCAGATACCCGGAATAAACGCACCGATCATCAGGGTGTACACCGGCAGTCTGGCACTGCAGCTCATAAACGGCGCCACCAGGATGGTGAGCAACCGGTCCCGCTGATTTTGGATGGTACGAGTTGCCATAATGCCGGGAACCGCACAGGCGAAGGAACTGAGCAACGGGATCACCGATTGCCCGGATAAGCCGATTTTGGCCATAAACCGGTCCATGATAAACGCCACCCGGGCCAGATACCCGGTGTCTTCCAAAATCGCCAGAAAGAAAAATAGAAAAACGATCTGCGGCAAAAAGACCAGCACCGCGCCGACGCCGGCGATGACACCATTGACCAGCATATCCTGAAGCGGCCCCGGAGGCAGCAATTGTTCCACCTGCTGTCCCAAAGCGCCGAGCGCATTTTCAATCGCAGTCATGGGAACTTCAGCCCAGGTGTAGATGGATTGAAAAATGGTCGCCAGAATGAGAAACATGAATACCGGGCCAAAGTACTTGTGCGTCAAAATGCGATCGATTTTTTCGCTCAGTTCACTGCCGGTGGATTTCGGCTGGGTGATATTCTGGGCACAGATTTGATCGATGGCTGCGTACCGAATCCGAACTTCGGCCTGTTTCCATGGGATACCTCGGGCATCCAGCTCCTGCCGCGCCTTTTGCACCAGTCCGGACAATTCTTCCCGGCCATTACGGTTTTGCCAGCGTTCCAGCGCCTGAGGCTGAGAAATCACCCGCAGCGCCTCGGCATAGGCTCCGGAAGGGCTGTCGATACCGTGCTCCTGGAACCATGTCACCAGCGGTTCGCACACCCGTGCCAGTTCAACCGATTTGAGAATGGAATGGCCGTTCCGTCCATTGGCGCCTTTTCGGCCGTGCAAGAAAATGGTGTCTTTCAGTTCATCGATGCCTTCCATTTGCTTGGCGGAAATCGGCACGACCGGAATGTTCAAACGCCTCGCCAGACCTTCGACATTGACCTGCAGGTTTTTCTTGCGGGCGACGTCCATCATATTCAAGGCCAGAATCACCGGAAGGCCAATGTCAATGATTTGGGTGCATAAATAGAGGTTACGCGGAAGGTTGGTCACGTCGGCGACAACGACCACCAGGTCCGGCGGTGGTTCGACAGGGCAGGTGCCGGTGAGGATATCCACCGCGATTTGTTCATCCAGCGACTTGGGGACAAGGCTGTAAATGCCGGGCAAATCGATGATTTCAAACGGTTGCCGGTCCGGGCCGGTCAGCATCCCGGATTTTCGTTCCACCGTCACGCCGGGATAATTGGCGATTTTCTGACGAAGCCCGGTTAAGGCATTGAAAACCGATGTTTTCCCGGAATTGGGATTGCCAGCGAGCGCTACTCGCACCACCCGTTGTTTGATTTCAACCCGGCTCGAATCGGTGTTAATTTCTGCGCTCATCGTGATTCAACTGAGTTGGCCTGGTTAAAATCCGCTTTGCCAGTGCTCGCCGCAGGGAGATATCGGTTCCGCGCACTCGAATTTGAATGGGATCGCCGAACGGGGCAATCTTCACCAGACGGACGATACTCCCGATGATCAAGCCCATTTCCAATAAGCGCATTTCGTCCGCTATATCATCTTGATAGCCGGCGATCACGGCCTCTTCGCCGGGTTTCAAATCATCCAGAGAAAAGACGTAATCAGAAGAATCCGTTGTCTGTGTTTTCATCACACCATCCCTCGAATCGTTTTCACATGCATATTCGCCACAAAACAGTGGATTGCTTATGACGATTCCGGACGAAGCAAACATGCATCCATGCAATATGGACAGCTTTCAGAGCCGCCGCAATCCAGAGAAGATTCATGAAAAGCGCGCAAAAATTCGCGGGCTTTCTTTTCATCCGAAAACAGGAATTTGATAAATGCCAAAAGCTTTTCGCCGGTTTGGTGGCTGATCAGGTGCTCCACTTTGCAGGCGTCGATTTCCGCCAATTCAGGATTCACGCCCAGCACATCCTGAAAAAATTTAATCAGAACCCGCCGCTTCGATTGAATCGCCTGTACCAGATTTTTCCCTTCCTCTGAAAGCAACAAGAATTTGTTTTCATCCTCAACCACCAGTCGCCGCTCTTTCAAAGCTTTCAATGTAATGGATGCGCTCCCGCGTGTGATTCCCAGATGGCGGGCAACATCGGTTACCCGGGCATATCCGTATTTGTTCAGCAACTCGGCGATGGCCATAAGATGGTGGGCGGCACTGTGAGTAATGATGTTGTGCTCAAATTCTTTCCAGACTTCCATGGGAAAAAATACGCCCCTGAATTTGAAGGTTTCTGCTCTTGTTTTAATAGCCAAACATCTGTTGAGAATATAGCAAATCCACTTTGGCTTGTCAACCAAAATATCGTCAAATTTGGAAAAATGGATCAGGGAACCGCGACCAACGAACGCCTTTGCTGGAAATTCGCAGAAATGTCATTTGGTGAGAAGATGGAATTCGCCCAAAATCGAATTGATTCGAATCGCGGAAAGAAAAGATCACATTCGTACAGTGAAGCCCCCATCCATAGCATTTCATGAGTCGGCACCTTGCAAAGGCTCTGAAGCGGCGGCAGGGCTTTCGCTCTGCTTCAAATTTCATCCTGACCGGCAGACCGAAAAATCCATAAATTGCTCACCAGCCCGACGCCTCCGGCCGAGTGGGGCGTTCGGCGGGGCCACCTGTGTTAGATTGGAATTTCAGTGAGGATGCCTTTATCCAGACGACCGCTGTGGATAACTTCGCGCCCTGAAAATCAACCTTTTCTTCACCGGACGGATACGCATAAAACTTTGTTTTTAGCAGAGGGAGACCGGAATCAGCCCAACAGTGCTTTTGCCCGCCGGGCGATGTTTTCGGCGGTGAAACCGTATTGCTCCATCACCACTTTTGCAGGAGCTGAGGCACCGAAACGGTCATCAATGGTCATGGTGACGCCGTGTTCGCCGAGATAGCGGTGCCATCCCTGCGCCACACAGGCTTCCACCGCCATCCGGGCTTTGACCTCCGTCGGGAAAACTTGCCGGCGATACGTATCATCCTGCCGGTCGAATAGTTCCCAGCTCGGCACGCTGACCACCCGTGCGCCGATGCCTTCCTGCCATAGCCGTTCCGCGGCTTGCAAAGTGGGCCACACTTCACTCCCCGAGGCCATCAAAATCAGCTCCACCGTTCCCTCAGGATCGGCCAGCACATACGCACCCCGCGCCAGCCCGGAAGCCGGAGCATATTTTGTGCGGTCCAGGATGGGAAGCGCCTGCCGAGACAGGGCCAGCGCCACCGGGCCGCCCTTGTGTTGCAGCGCCACGCGCCATGCCTCGACGGTCTCGTTGGCATCGCAGGGCCGGATAAACACCAACCGAGGGATCGCCCTTAGAGCTGCAAAATGTTCAATCGGCTGGTGGGTGGGGCCGTCTTCCCCCAGCCCGATACTGTCGTGCGTGAAAACGAAAATCACCGGTAATTCCATCAGCGCTGCCAGCCGGATGGAAGGCCGCATATAATCCGAAAAAACCAGAAACGTGCTGCCGTAGGGGCGCAATCCTCCGTGCAGCGCCATCCCGTTGCAAATGGCGCCCATGCCGTGTTCACGAACGCCGAAATGGATGTTGCGCTGATCGTAGCGGCCGGCCTGGAAATCACCGTCCGTATCGATAGCGGTTTTGGTGCTCGGCGTCAAATCGGCCGAACCGCCGATAAGTTCCGGCAATTTCAATGCCACGGCATTGATCACTTTGCCACCGGCCACGCGCGTGGCTATGCCTTTGCTGTCGGCGGCAAACTGCGGCAAATCAGAATCCCACCCCTCGGGCAGTTCCCCTGCAAGCATGCGTTGAAATTCCGCCGCCAGCTCGGGATGTGCCTTTTGATATTCGCGGAATTTCGCTTCCCATGCCTCCTGTTGCTGCCTGCCGCGGTCGATGGCGCGCCGAAAGTGTGCCAGGGCTTCGTCCGGGATATAAAATGTTTTGTCTTCCGGCCAACCGTAATTCCGCTTGGTCAGGCGCACTTCCTCTTCCCCCAGCGGTTCACCGTGAACTTTTGCGGTATCCTGCCGGTTGGGACTACCATAGCCGATGTGCGTACGGACGGCAATTATGGAAGGTCTATCGATGACATGCTGTGCCGCTTCAATCGCCCGGGCGATGGCCTCCAGATCATTGCCATCCTCAACCCATTGGGTGTGCCAGCCATACGCTTCAAACCGCTTCAGCCGGTCTTCCGTAAAAGTCAGATCAGTGGAGCCATCGATGGAGATGCGGTTATCATCGTATAGATAAATCAGTTTGCCCAGCTTCAAATGTCCGGCCAGCGAGGCCGCTTCAGACGCCACGCCTTCCATCAAATCGCCGTCACTCACAAGCGCATAGGTATAATGATTGACCACATCGAATCCCGGGCGGTTAAACCGGGCGGCCAAATACGCTTCAGCCATGGCCATCCCCACCCCGTTCCCGAAGCCCTGGCCCAGGGGCCCGGTGGTGGTTTCCACGCCGGGTGTCAGGCCGTATTCCGGATGACCGGGGGTTTTGCTGCCCCATTGACGGAATTGTTTAATTTCATCGAGGCTCAGGTCATATCCAGTGAGGTAAAGCAGGCTGTAAAGCAGCATAGAACCATGTCCGGCCGAAAGGATAAATCGGTCCCGGTCCGGCCATTTCGGATCGCTCGGATTATGTTTCAGAAAGCGGTCCCACAGCACATAAGCCATGGCCGCAGCTCCCATGGGCAGTCCAGGATGGCCGGAATTGGCTTTTTGAATGGCGTCAATGGATAGGGTACGAATGGTATTGATGCACAGTTCATCCAACGAAAGCTGGCCTGACATGGTCGGGGATCCCTCCAATGGTTTCAATCACAAGCCGAATTTCTTAATTTGGCGTCAAAAAGAATGGCTTAGTTTAGGATGCGACAGGTTAAATTGCAAGTGAAAAGATGGCAAAAACGCCTGAGCCTTCCCGGGATGGGCCACGGAATGGCTGCGGAGCGACGGGATTTTAACGGGATCGTCTGGTGGGAAAATCACAGAAAGAGCATTACCAAAGCACAAATGTCCCCGGCACTTCGGAGGTGCCGGGGACGTGAAAGGCTTTTGTCTGATTCAAAAAAATCATCGTATCCCTGATTCAGAAATGACGGTCGTTCAGGTGTACCGTATCATAAATTAACAAAACCTCTCCGCGCGCTCTGAGCCTCTGCGAGAGAATTCAAAAAAATGTCGTTTTATGAGATTGCGTCGCTTCGCTCGCAATGACGAATGGGACATTGGTTGCCTCCATCCACAGGAGCCGTCGGTACGGCAGGTTGGCTGCCCACCGGTTGCCGCATTTTCCCTTGGTGACTTTGCACCCCTGCGAAAGACTCATGATCGTTTGG
>WFVT01000087.1 GCA_015491485.1 Candidatus Zhuqueibacterota bacterium | reverse complement strand
GACAGGCTCGGCTGTTTTTGCATCACAGGCTAAGCCACAATATCAGCCGCGAGGCCAGACCATCTTTTAGCACCGCATCACCAGGCCGACGCCGACGGTGAAATCAGCGAGTTTGCTCCGGGCATGTTTTCCAATGGGATATGCCTTCCGACGCCGACTTTCCTTCTCAGGTGAAGAATCCCTTGCGATTGTGCCAAACGCTGATTATCATTGAAAAATGTCCGTCTTTCATTCAAAAAGGGGATTGGCTATGGCTCGGAACCGTTGGGCATCGCTGGTGGCGATTTTGTGTTGCACCCTGGTTGTCCCTCCCACTTTTTCTCAATCTGCACAGCCGAATTATCATCCTCATCGCCTGATTCTGAAATTCAAAAAAACCTCAACGACATTGCGTCAAATTAAATCCGAACTATCGGTTCTCCAGGCCCGGCGGTTGCCGGCAGCCGCTTTGCGCAAAGCCGGCGGGGAGCTGGCCCAATTTCTGCAGATTTACCGGATTGCGGCACTGGAGGCGATTGCCCCTGTTTCGTCCGATCGGGAGCTCTCCGCGGGCATGGATCGCATTTTCACCGTCACACTGCATGAAGATAGCCGCCTTGAAGAGACCCTGAGCCGCCTGAACCGCGATCCCAACGTAGAATATGCTGAGCCCGACTTCATCGGAAGGGGTACGGGCAGGCCGCATGCCGCTCATCCCATGTCTGTAACGGGAACCCAGCGTCTGCCCAACGATCCTCTGTTCGGGCAGCAATGGGGGCTATTGAATATCGGGCAGCCCATTTACGGCAATTTCGGCACGCCCGGCGCGGATATCAATGCCGCACCGGCCTGGGACATCACCACCGGTGATTCCACATTGATTCTGGCCGTGCTGGACAGCGGCATTCCCCGAAACACCGGCGAATTTGTCGGCAGGTTGATGCAGGGCCACGATTACGTCAACCGGGACAATGATCCCACCGACGATCATGGCCACGGCTCCAATGTGACCGGCATCGCGGCGGCCACCGGAGACAACGGCAAGCTCATTGCCGGCGTGGACTGGCAGTGCAAAGTGCTGCCAATGAAAATTTTGAACGATCAAAATCGGGGCTATTATAGCTGGTGGGAATCAGCGCTGGTGGCGGCAACGGATAGCGGGGCGAGAGTGATCAATATGAGCGTGGGCGGCTCCGGTTACAGTCAGAGCTTGCAGGACGCCGTCACGTACGCCTTCACCCACGGCGCGATTGTGGTGGTGTCCATGATGAACGACGACAGCGATACCCCCTATTACCCGGCGGCGTTTCCGAATGTCATTGCCGTAGGCGCCATCAACAACCGCAACCAGCGCGCATCGCCGTTTTGTTGGGGCGGCGGCTCCAATTACGGTGACCACATCGATTTTGTCGCTCCTGGAGAACACATTTACGGCCTGAACCACAACAATCCCAATGGGTTCAGCGTTTATTGCGGCACCTCTCAGGCCGCGCCGCACGTTTCCGGGGTGATCATGTTGCTGCTTGCAGCGAATCCGTCGCTGAACTTTACGCAGGTGTACAATTTGCTCAAAGCCGGCGCGCACGATCGAATCGGACCGGCGAATGAAGATTCCACCGGCTGGGATCGTTATTTCGGCTGGGGCCGGGTGGATGCGCTGGCTTCGCTGACGCAACTGGTCACCGGTCTGGCCGAACGCCGTCCCGGCCAGCCACAGGGCTTTCAACTGCTGCAGAACTATCCCAATCCGTTCAATCCCGAAACCATCATTGAATACAGGTTGGATCACGCCGGAAAGGTAAATTTATCGATTTACAATCTCCTCGGCCAGCGCGTGCGGACGCTGGTCGATGGCTGGCGGCCGGAGGGCCATCACCGGGTCAAATGGGACGGTTACGCAGCGGGGCGGGCGTTTCAGGTTCCGGCAGGGGTGTATTTCTACGAATTGAAAATGGACGATCGCGTCGCGCGCAAACGGCTGATCCTGCTGCGGTGAACCGCGCTCAGGAAGCGACGCGCTCGACGGCTTCCGCGGCTGGCAGCGCATTGCGCACCTGTTCGTATTCTTCCACCATCCGGCGCAAAATGTCCGCAATGGGCTGCACATCATCAATGAGGGAGGCGACCTGGCCGGCTCCCCAGAGCTGCTTCCAGGTGGTACGGTGCGCCGCCTTTTCCAGCAGCCGCATGCTGCGCAGGGTGCGCAGGGCAAACACCACCTGACGCAGCCGCCGGTTCTTCAGCATCTTGCGCTCGAGCCAGTTCAGCTCGGTGCCCATTTTGCGCACATACTCGGTGCGGATCACGCTGGCGGGCACGCCGTCCAGCTTGTAGGTGGTGACGATATCCTCGGGCCGCGCGCGCAGAATGGCCTGCTTGTAGTCGTCCACCACCGGGCATTCCCGGCTGGCAATGAAGCGTGTTCCCACGGACACGCCATCGGCGCCCAGGGCCAGCGCGGCCAGCAAACCCGCCCCATCGGCAATGCCGCCCGCCGCCACGATGGGCACGGAATAGTGTTTTTTCAAATATGGAATCCACACGAACGGCGAGATGTTGCCGCCATGGCCGCCCGCGCCGCTGCTCACGGCAATCAGGCCATCCGCGCCGCAGTCCACCGCCTTCTTTGCATGCTCTTCAAAGATGACATCGCAATACACCTTGCAGCCCACCTCATGCGCCCGCCGGATGACTTCTGCCGGGTTGCCCAGCGAGGCGATGATCATGGGCACGCGCTCTTCCATGCAGATGTCCAGTTGCTGGCGGTAATAAATGTTGCTCTTGTTGACGATGAGATTCACGGCAAACGGCCGGCGGGTGCGCTGCTTGATTTCCCGCAGCCAGTCGCGCAGGGTTTCCACCGGCCGGGCATTCAGCGCCGGGAACGACCCGATGGCGCCGGCCTCGCTGGCCGCCACCACCATATCCACATTGCTCACCAAAAACATCGGCGCGACGATGATCGGCACATCGCAGCCCAGGTCGTCGGTAAATCGAGTTTTCAAGGAAGGATTCGTAGTCACGTTTGCAGACTCCTTTGGTTTGGATGGCGATGATCGGTTCGTACGGCGGTCTGCTTGCATAAGAAAAATCCGCTTGTTTCAACCTTTGTTTTCATTTGCAGTGAGGACGCCTGCCTGAAAGGCTTCGTCACAGGTATCAGTATGGACGTCGATATGCACCATGCCATGGGGGCGATCCGCGGCAATCGCGCGTAAAATCGGCAGGGTGATCGAATGGCCGCCTCCTACGCTCAGTGGCCCCACGCCGGTAACGAGCACTTTGCGACAAAAATCAGTAATATTCGGGTGATTTATCTCAATATGAAAAGGGTCGGCCAGCGGAATACCACCCATGTCGGGAATATGGCAAAACTTGTGTGAGTTAACTCGCGTGACATTGTGAATGGTACGCATCAGACTCGACATATTTGGGGCTTCACGCGGTCCTTGACGTTGGCCGGGCCGGTTTTCCGTCCGCCGTCAGACGGCACGCCAATGAGTGCAATATCGAATTTGGAAGGGTCACAAAGGAATTGTGGGCGCAGGAAGGTTGCAATCCCGGCGTAGCACTGTGCAGTCTCAGGGGCATAGTGAGTACCATCTTCCATAGCTTTCATGCTCCTTCGAAACTTGCCTTTCTAATATCAGCATTGTTTCAGACCGGAAACTGAGCATCTGATCCCATCCATTGCAATCGGATATAAATTGTGCGTTTGCTGCAGATGCTTCGGTGTTAGGCCCTCCTCATTTCTTTTAATAATTTGTCATAGTCTGAATGTGATCCTATCCAAAACCAGATTATTTCGTTGTCCTGCTGAATACCCAATGCTCGATAATCTTTTGATATGCGAACGGCATAGACAGGCCGTTTGGAATGAACTCGTTTGAATCGTAGGCCCGGGTGATAGGGATCTTTTTCAAACTGGAGATACGCTTCTTTTGCCTGCTTTTGAACCTCTCCTGGTAATTGAGCCAGGAGCTTGCGAAATCGTTCTGTAGTATGAGAAATCACAGCTTATGAACATCCAATGGTTTTGTCGTACCTTCTGCATGTTCTGCAAGGGCTTCATCTGCAAGTTTATCTAATAGGTCCTCTGATTCAGCAAACGCTTTCCCCCATTTTTTTTCAGATATAATTTCATCAATCAGCCACCGCGCGAGTGCGTTTTGTTCGAGTTCCGGTAATTTCGCTGCTTCTTCAAATGCTTTGTTGAGTAGTTTCGTCATGGTCTATCTCCTTTTCCTGATTTAACCTCATCTTTTACAGCCGCACGCGAACAGCGCCTCCGCTACGCAGATTTCGGCATGCCGTATATCGCCAGGAGGAATATCCGCTTTGGCCATATGAAATTCATGGGGTAATTTTGCAGTTGAATTGGCAATGCAATTTCATGGATGTGTCTTGGTCAAAAACATCATTTGCTGCACCAGGAGGTTTCCATCCACGAGAATATAACACTTCGATTATCCACCATAAAGTATTTTGATTTTCGGAAGCAAGATTCTCAAAATATACATTATTGCATCGAGAAATGCTTATTCAACTGCCTATTGACCAACATGTAGAACCATCCACAACTATTGGAATGATAGATCTTTACAAAATTAGAGAAGACTATGTAACATGTCAAGATATTTTCATGGTCGCTCTTGAGATAGGCATAAATCTCGGTCAGTTCTTTTGCTTCGAACAAAGATGTTAGGAGCGTGAAATACAGGTGTGAGGTCTATCGTTGCGTTGGATTTTGGGAAAATTCTGTACAATCCCGGAATTTCAGGTATTGAAACGTGAATCCACCACCTGATAATGACTTCAGGTTACCTTCTTTCACCTCTCCTGTCGCAGCCAATAAATCCTGCAAATCGTGTTGATCCAGTCCAAAAAGCTTTCGACGGGATTCACTGGATCAGCAGGATATTTTGAAGCGAAAACGGGGAAAATTGAAACTAATTCATGTATGACTCTTGCCTAATAAATCCTTGCCCATCCACATCATCCGTGTTCTATCTTGGACAAAACTCTGCACGCTCAGCGCCTCGGCGAGAGCATAAAATCAATTGCCATTCGGTTTGATGATGAGATTGCGTCGTCGCTTCGCTCCTCGAAATGACGGCTCTGGTTGAATCCCCATTACTTAACCCGTACAAAGTGAATAGACAAATTTTTTCAATCAAAAGTATCCGTGTCTCATCTGCAAATAGTTGTGGCAAGCATACAAATCAGTACCTTCTCGCCGCAATCACAAGCTGGAAGCTTGTGCTACAATTTATGCATCCGTGTTTCATCCGCGTTCATCCGCGGCTCATAAAATCCTAAAAAATTATGAGTATCCAGTATTGAAGTGAAAAAAATTGGGAAATTCAATTTTCTTGTATGACTCTTCCCCAAAAATTTGTGTCCATCCGCGTCATCCGTTTTATCCGCGTTCTATTCCGGGCAAGGCTCTGCGCACTCTGCGCCTCGGCGAGAGATTAAAATCAAAAATTCATCCCGTTTGCTTATGAGATTTCCCGTCGCGCCACTACCGCCGGATATACGTATAGCCCTCAAACCCCTGCCGGTACGCTTGCAGGATCCGCCGCGAGTCCTCCAGCGACAGCCGCTTCTCGCGCACAGCGCGCTCCACACTCTGCCGGAACTGCCGCACCAGTTCCTCGCGGTTGTGCTGCACGTAGTGCAACACCTCGGTCACCGTGTCGCCATCTTCCACATGATCCACCCGGTACG
>WFVT01000086.1 GCA_015491485.1 Candidatus Zhuqueibacterota bacterium | reverse complement strand
CCACCGGCATTCCCAACATCGAAGTTTACCTTGGCGTGACGCCAGCGCAGGTAAAGCAGGTCAAACGCATGCGTTATTGGCGGTGGCTGATTTCACGGGATTGGGTGCAGACCTACTTGAAAAAGAAAATCGACCAACGCCGGCCTGGCCCGACGGACGAAGAACGGCAAAAGGCGAAAACGGTAGTCTATGGAAAGGTTGAAAACGAAGCGGGGCAATGGGCCGAGATCCAGCTTCTCACGCCCAATGGCTATGATCTCACCGTTGAAGCGAGCCTGCGGATCGTGAAATACGTCCTGAA
This sequence comes from Candidatus Zhuqueibacterota bacterium, assembly GCA_015491485.1. GTDB lineage: Bacteria > Zhuqueibacterota > Zhuqueibacteria > Zhuqueibacterales > Geothermadaptataceae > Hydrothermovivens. The sequence continues at coordinate 10,321 of WFVT01000086.1, read as the reverse complement.
GCATGACGTGCCTGCGGGCTATCGTACGCCGGCACAATTGATGGGAGCGGATTTTGTCATGCAATTGCCGGGCGTTGAACGCAAGTCGGAAAGCTTTGGCCCATGACCTACATCATTACCGAGCCTTGCATCGACATCCGGGATCGAGCATGTGTGGACGTGTGTCCGGTGGATTGCATTTATGAGGTGGGCGACACGATGCTTGTCCCTGACGATGCGGCCCACCGAAACATGCTGTACATTCACCCCGAGGAATGCATCGATTGCGGAGCCTGCGAGCCGGTTTGTCCGGTGCAAGCGATCTTTCCGGAAGAAGAAGTGCCGGAGACCTGGCAGTCGTATATCGGATATACGTATGCCGCTTTCGGGCTGGAAACGCCGACCTGAAAGCGAAGCTCTATTTTAGCCTGAGCGTCACGGTTTTCCGTTCGCCTTCACGCCAGATGACCAGTTTCACTTCCGCGTCTTCCCGCACATCCCGGACTGCCTTACGAAAATCCTCCAACCCAGCCAGCTCGTTTTTCTGTACCTGAATCAACAAATCGCCGGCCTCGAGGCCACTCTTCGCGGCCGGTGAGTCGGCCTGCACATCCGAAATCAACACGCCTTTTTGGCCTTTGAAATACTGCCGCATGGCCGCCGTCAACTCCTGCACGGTGATGCCCCATTTTTTGAGCGTCATCTGCTGCAGGGATTTTTTGGGCGTCATCGGCATTTCGTGTGGCAGTTCTTCCAGCAAATCGCGGTGCGCGTAGATGGGGGCTTTGGTGCGCAGCGCCAACGCAATGGCGTCGCTGGGGCGGGAGTCGATTTCGAGAGTTTGATCATCGCGCTGGAGCACCAGATTGGCGTAATAAACACCGTCCCGAAGTTCCGTAATCACCACGCGTTCGATCCTGGCGTCCAGGTTTTTCATCACATTCACAAACAGGTCATGCGTCAAAGGCCTTTTCGGGATTTCACCTTCGCGGGCATAATAAATGGATACGGCCTGGTTTTCGTCGATGTAAATCGGCAGGTAGCGTTGGCCGTCTTTGGCTTTCAATATGACCACCGCGGTTTGCTGACCGGGGATGGGCTGCATGGTTCGGAAGGTGACTTCCACGAATGGGTCTTCTGCCTGTTTCGCGCAGGCTTGCAGACCGTATAATAAAAATGTCAAAACAAGTAGGCTAATTGAATTTGTGCTACGATTGCATAGTTTCATGGTTTGTTTTCTCCCACAGCGCCACGAACGGATCTTTGTTATTTTTTAAGCAATTCAAATATGAAATACAAGGCTTTTTGTATCCTGTGGAAAAGAATTGCGATCATTTTATTGGGAAAATCAAAAGGGAAAGGGGCAACGGAAAGCTCTTTTTCAAGGGAGTGAAGAATCAGGCTATCCGTTTCGGATCCGTCCGGTGAAGGCCACCTCGGTAATAGCAACTCATGCGTCTGTACGAGGGTGGACGCTTCGCGAGACGCCTCACGTTAAATTATTTCAATTTCGGCGAGGACGCCTTCTCCTTAGATGAACGGTGAGGATGGCTTAGCGTCCTGAAAATCAAACTGTACTTCACCGGACGGATACTCCGTTTCAGATAAAACGGATAGCCCCTTGGTGCTTACGGGAAAATCCCCAATTCCATGTACGAGCGAGCCACTTTGTGAATGGCATCCACAAAAGCGGCCGTGCGCAGATCGATTCGATCCTGGTGCCGGCGCATGATTTCCCGCAGTTCGTGATAACTATTCACCATGGTATCCTCAAGACCGGAGTTCACCAGATCCTCCTCATTGGGGCCGTGCGCCAGTTGTTCCACTTCCTCTTCATTGAGTTTTCGGTTGGTCAATTTTTCGATGGCGCTGAGAATTTGCCGCTGCGCCTTTTCTTCAAACCGCTTTTGCATGCGGCCGAAACGCACGTGTGATAGGTTTTTCAGCCATTCAAAATAGGATACCGTCACCCCGCCGGCGTTCAGGTAAATATCCGGAATGATCAGCACGCCCTTTTCGCGCAGATATTCGTTGGCGGCCGAAGTCACCGGGCCGTTGGCCGCTTCGGCAATGATTTTCGCCTGGATGCGCGCCATGTTTTGCTCCGTGATCTGATTTTCCAGCGCGGCTGGTACGAGAATGTCGCAGGGCAGCTCCAGCCCTTTTGGATTGGGCACATCTTTGGCGCCCGGGAATCCGAGGATTTTGCCGGTCTCGCGGCGGTGTTGCATTACCGCTTCCAGATCGAGGCCGTCGGGATTGTAAATGCCGCCCTCGTATTCCAGCAGTCCCACCAGACGCGCTCCACCTTCCTGCAGAAATTTGGCCGCGTGGTAGCCCACATTGCCAAGCCCCTGGACCACGACGGTCTTTCCTTCCAGACCGGTCGGGAGCCCCAATTTTTGCATATCCTCGGTGATGCTGCACGCCTCCCGGATGCCGAAAAACACACCGCGTCCGGTGGCTTCCGTACGGCCGCGGATGCCGCCCTGCGTAACCGGCTTCCCCGTCACACAGCCCATGGCATCGAGCAGGTTGTTGGTCAATGCCGTGTAGGTATCCACGATCCAGGCCATTTCCTGCGGACCGGTGCCGTAATCCGGCGCCGGCACATCTTCGCCGGGACCGATGAAATGCTTGCGCACCAGTTCGTACGTATATCTCCGCGTGATGCGTTCCAATTCCGCCTGCGAATACTTATGCTTGCTGATTTTCACCCCGCCCTTGGCGCCGCCGAAGGGCACATCCACAATGGCGCATTTGTAGGTCATCAGCGCTGCCAGCGCCATCACTTCATCCTCATTGACGGTCATGGCGTAGCGGATGCCGCCTTTGACCGGCAGTTTGTGGTGACTGTGCTCGGCGCGCCAGGCATGGATGACTTCAATGGAACCGTCGTCGCGTTTGAGCGGAAAGGAAAAGTGGTACACGCTGTTGCAAGATTTGATCTGCTCCAGAAGGCCGGGTTCATACTGCGTCAATTGGGCGGCGCGGTCGAAATGCAAATTGACCTGCTTAAAAAAACTGGTATGAGACATGGGCGCACCTCGTTTGAAAGATATGAGAAATCATTTTGAGCCTAATCCGGTTTTATATCCCAGATTTCGGAATACCGTCAACTTTGCCTCATTTTCTTGCCGAATTTTAACGTTTCCACCGGCGCAAATCCGCCTCTGCAGCAATATATCCAAAAGCCGGCCAAAAACGACCGGCCACCACCTTCTCGAAAATTTCCCGCGCCTTTTCTTTATTGCCGTTGTAATAGTACCAGTTGCCCACGCCATAACCGTACGTTGCGATATCCAATTCATCGGCGTTTTCCGGATTGAGCAGCGAATCCGGCGACAGCAGGCCCTTGTACATGAGCAGACGGCGATGATAAGCCGTGTTTTCGAGAATTTCCATATCCTCGCGGATCGGCTCAAGCACGGCGCGGGCTTCCTCCTCCCTGCCCATGCGTCGCAGGGTCATGTACAGCCAGTCCACGGTCGCGCACAACATGTCGTCATTTTTGGAAACCTTGAGGCATTCCCGGAAGGCGCGGAGGGCATTTTCATAATCGCCTTTCAGGTAATACGCCAGGCCCAGATGATACCAGATGTTCGAATGCAAGGTGCTGCGTGGAATATTGTACTTGTTCGGCTGGCCGTCCGGCTCAATTTCATCGTTTTGGCCCTGGATCATTTTCGCTGCTTTTTCGAGATCGGCAATGGCGCGGTCGAACTGACGCAGCGTGATGTAACGATGGCCCCGGTGCCGGAACATGCGGGCGTCATTCGGATACTGTTTGATGCCGCGGCTGAACACCTGAACGGCCTCCCGGTAGCGCCAGAGGTAGGCCAGCCGCCGGCCGTACCAGATCAGCGCATCAGGGTCGTTCGGATTGGCCTCATACCGCCTGCGGGCGTCTTCTAATTGCTTTTCGAGTTTGGCTTGCCGCTCGGGTGGGAACTCCATCCGATAGAGAGGATCACCAAAAAGCGAAATGGCCTCCAGAGGTCGCTGTTTTTGGGGCTCCGGTTTGAAGACATTTTCCTGCGACCACCCCCATCCTGGTGCAATGGTTATGAAAAACGCCAGCGCACAAAGCTGGAATACCGGTTTCTTGGATTTCATTAGCACCTCCCTGAATTCCATCATGCATGAAAGGGTTATTGAGTCGTTGTGGGAAATCCATTTCGGCGGCAAATAGTGAAAGGCATGAATTTCTGAGCATCATTGAATGCGCCACGGGTGCAAGCAAATAAAGCTGAAGCCCAACAGGGCAGCCTATTTTCAGTTTCAGGACAAAACGGTTAACCGGATCACCGGTAAAAGCCCCGGCGTGCCCGGCCGTTTTTTCAATCGCAATCCAAACGTCCGAAGGGCTGCGGCACCTCAATCCGCGCACGCCGGATGTCTTCTTCCGCAGTGCGATCAAGCTTGCCGGTGGCTACGGGGTGTCCGTGCTCAACTAGTGAAAATGGTGCTGAGCATCATTTCAAGGCAATACCCTATCGTTAAGACAGATACCGGCGCTTTTACCACCGGGCAACATCGTATGCTTTCAAAGGCGAAAAGAGGGCTAATATTCGAGTTCATCATTATGTTCTTCGCCTTCTTTTCCCCGGTCCGAGGAAACGGCTCCGCCCAGCGTCTTAATGGCGGATTCGGTCCAATCGCAAAGGGTTTGTATATCCTGAGCGCTCAATTTGGCATCGCTGTGCATCCACAGGTAAGGTTTCAGCGGCATGCTACCGTCTTGAACCTCCTCACACATTTCATCCAATGCCTTGATTTTCTTTTTTTGATCATAATCACCCCATGTTGAAAAATTGATGTGTCGGCGGCCGTCATTGACATCTTTGACCACCAGCCAGGAAACCGGTACAATGTAGCTATACCATGGCCAGCGGGTGGCATTGGAATGGCAATCGAAACAGGAACGTTCCAGAATCTGCATCACCTCCGCCGGCACCTGCAGTTCGGCTTGAATGGTTTTGTTTTCATCGATGGGGGGATTGGTACGCTCCGGGCCAAAAAATTGCAGAATGATCACAACAAACACCAGAATCAGGACAATCAGTCGGCGTTTCTCCATGGCAACAACTCCTTTACTTTAAATCATCTTGTGAAACGTGGCACCGATCATTTAAACATAAATGAAATTGATCGAAAAGCAAGATCTGCCTGGCGATTGGCAGACAAAATCGCTATTTTGAGGGACATATCACCGTTATAACCACCATAACGAGCGGCATCAGCAATCTGTTCCGGGACTCTCAATATAACCGTGACTGTCCATGAATTCTATCGATTTCGAACAAGCCTGTAAAGATTATAAAATCATCGAGAACGTTCTGCAATTCTGGATCAACCCGCAGGCGGCGATACCGGATGCAAAAGCCCTTGCCCGGGCGGCCGGAATGCAAACCGTGGAATTGGACCAACTGCTGAATCGCTGGGCCGGCATCGATGCGGGGATACTCTTTGCCTGGCTCACTCAATCTTTTGTGCAACACTCGTGGCCTCGGGCAGCCGATATTCCCGCCGCCGTCTCTGAAACGGAGACTTCATTCTGGCGTCCTTTGGTTTTCCGCACGCATCTTCGCCCTTCTTCTATACCATCCGAGGCGTCTGCTGATGAGAATGAACGGATGCTTTACGGCGTGCATCCGACGCCCTTCGGTCCGGCGCTTATCGGCTTAACCGGCCGGGGGATCGGATGGTTATCTTTTGAGACGCAAAAATCCGGTGAAGGTTTAAAAGCGATGCAAGGTTACTGGCATGGGGCTCGATGGGTCCATCACCCGAAGGCCACACGAATCATGATAGAACGCATTTTCGCCCCGCCGTTCGCAGGTCCGCCACCGGCGGTGCACCTGCATGGAACTCCATTCCAGATCAGGGTGTGGCGGCAACTGTGCACGGTACCATCGGCTTCCTCGACCACATATTCCGCACTGGCAAAAGCAGTCCGGCGGCCACGGGCGATTCGGGCGGCGGCGACCAGCGTCGGGAAAAATCCGATTTCCTACCTCATTCCATGTCACCGCGTATGGCGCAAGAACGGAGGCGTCGGAGGATATCGGTGGGGCATCACACGCAAATATGCGATGATGATTTGGGAAATGGGCCAGCAAACGGGGCATTCGAGACCGCAATCGGCTTGATGCTCGAAAGCAGCATAAAAAAACCCCGGCTGAGCCGGGGTTACGGCATGAATCGGGTCGTTTAGCCCAGAAAATCTCCGGGAGGAAAATGGTCCAAACTGTCGTCCACCGACCAATCTTTCTCGGTATGATCCGGACAGGAGCAGGACGTGAGTTCCTGCTCAATTTTGGCAAAATCCAGTTTGACTTGCGGCCGAGATGAAAATGTCTGTTCTTCAATGACCCATTTGCGAAGCAAACGCAGATACCGGTCGTCGATGCAAAAGCGTTCTGAATTTTGCATGCGAGGGGGCAAAGGAAGTGGATGGCGTTTGCGGGCCACCAGCGCGGCAATTTTCTGGCGCTTTACGTGAAGAATCTGAGCCAGCAAGGCAAACGTATTCGCCTGATCACTCAACACATTCCTTGTCATGACAACATCCTCACAGCTCTGAAGTTAAAAAATGGGGAGCAAAGAAAAGCAACCAGATTCACACGTTCACATATTCATGGGATCGACCGGCTACGGATCAGCTTTAATTCACCCCTGATCTTTCGTATTTTAATTGTAAGAAAATCAATACATAGAAGCAAGTTTATTACAGAAAAATAACCGGCTGCCTGCTTGTATTCGGCTGGGAGAGTTCATACAGGTTTTCGCTTTCCCCGATTCGTCCGGCGGCCCGGCAATCGGTCGTGTCGTGATTCGCTTTTCTGCTCCCTTGATGTTGTTGCCGAAATGCCTTATATTAGCGCGTGTCTTAATTGTTTTAAAGTTCGCGCGGTTAAAAGTTCCGCTTTTTTCAATACCTGCTTCAAATAGCGAAACAATCCATGAAATTTATCCATTTCAGCGACACTCACCTCGGTTTCAGCGATTTGAGCCGCATCGATCCCGAGACCGGCATGAATCAAAGAGAAGTGGATTTTTACCGTGCCTGGGAACGCGTGATCGAAGCCATTCTCGACCTGAAACCGGATTTCGTGGTGCATGCCGGCGATTTGTTCCAGACGCCGCGTCCCAACAACCGCGCCCTGCGCATCGCCGCTGAAGGCATTCAGAAAGTGACCAATGCGGGCATCCCGTTCGTGGTGGTGGCCGGTAACCATTCCACGCCTCGCATCCGTCAGACCGGCAGTATTTTCGAAACCATTGCCCTGTTTCATAATGTCTATGCCGCATATCGAAGCCGGTACGAACGGTTCCGCATCGGCGAGTGCGCGGTGCACTGCATTCCGCACTGCTCGCTCACCGAGGAACTGGAAGCCGCCTATGCCGCCGTGGAACCGGACGACGGCGCGAAATATCAGATTCTGGTCACGCACGGCGCCTGGCGCGAAAGCGACGACCGGCTCATCGGCAGCGTGGGCGAGTTCAACGAGCAGTTTCTGGAAAATCCGGAAAAAAAGACCGGGCTGACGTTCGATTACATCGCGCTGGGGCATTACCACAAGCACCTGCCGGTGACCGATCACGCGGTGTACAGCGGCTCCACCGAGCGCACCAGTTTCAACGAAATCGGTTACACATCCGGCTATGTGGTGGTCGATCTCGAGCAGAAATCCTGGCAGTATCACGAAATCGAATCCCGGCCCATGCTGCGTCTCGGGCCGATCGACTGCTCCGGCCTGGCTGCCACTGAAATCTATGACCGCTTGCAGGAGATGAGCCCGAGGGTTCCCAAAGGCGCTCTGGTTCGGCTGGAACTGGATGTGCTATCCCGCGAAACCCTGCTCAGCTTGGACGGACAGGAAATCGACCGCCTGTTTCAACAGGCGTTATACGTGGAAAAAATACTCAATCCCGCGCTGGGAAGCGGCTTACAACACACCTCGGCCAGTATCGGTTCTTTGCCGGTGGAATTTGAACGCTACGTCCAGGAACTGGATGAGTTCGGTCTGGACAAAGAACGCTTTCTGCAGATCGGACAGCGCTTGCTACAGAGCGCGGAAGATGAAGAACAGCAAATGGAATCCTCAGGGGACCTGTAACGCTCCATGATTATCCGCTATCTGGAACTCAAAAATTACCGCCGTTTCCGAAATCAGGCACTGGAATTCCCCGAAAACCTGGTTGGGTTCATCGGTCCCAACGGCGCCGGGAAATCCACCTTGATCGAAGCCATTGCCTGGGCGCTCTATGGCAACCGCGCGGCCCGCGGAAGCCGAATGGAAATCCGGTCCCAGGCCGCCGCGCCCCGGGATGTGACGGAGGTTACTCTGATTTTTGAACTTGCCGGCCGGGAGTACAGGATTGTACGCCGGTTGCGCGGCAAAAACGCCGTCATGGAAGCCGCGGTGTATCAAAGCGGCCAGGATGAGCCTCTGGCCGTGCAGGAAAAAGGCGTCAATCTGTTTATCGAAAGGCTTATCGGGCTGGATTACCGTTCTTTTTTTGCATCCATCTTTGCCCGCCAAAAAGACCTTGCCGCTCTGGGCAACATGCAGCCCGAGGAACGGCGCAAAGCCATCAATCGGCTGATCAACATCGATGCGATTGACCGCGCCCGCGAACGCGCCCGCCAGCGGAAAAATCAGCTCGACAGTGAGCTACAGGGAATGAAATCGATCATCAAAGACCCCGAACAGTTGGAAAGCGAAGTCCGTGCTCTGAAGGAACAGGTGCAGAAGGAAGCCGAGGCCGAGAGTCTGGCGCGCAAAAGCGTGGAAAAAGTCCAGGCCGAATTTGACCGGGCCAAAGCCGAATATGAGCGGCTGAACCACCTCCGCGATCAACATCATCACCTGGACGCGGAAATGGGCAAATGCGTCAGCGAGCAGGACGCCACCAGGCGCCATCTGAAAGACACCCGCGCCGAGCTGAAAAAAATCAACAAAAGCAAAGAAGACCTGAAGGCGCTGCAGCCGCATCTGGAGCGCTATGAAACGGTCAAAGCCGAAAAGGAAAAGCTGGATGCACAAAAAGCCCGCCTGGAAAACCGGCAAAACCTGCAAGAAGAGCTCACCCATCAGCAGGACCAGGCGGAAGCTGAACGGCGCATCATCGAGCAGGCGCGGGCCGAGCTGAGCCGGCACGGTGATCCCGAAGCGGAGCTAAAACAACTCGAGGAGCAGCAGGCCGAACTGGATGAACGCATCTCGCGGCTCGAGGACGAGTACAAGCAGGCCAGCGATGGATGCACTGCCATCGAAGTCAAGGGCACGGATTTGAAAACCAAATTGCAAAACATCGAAAAACTCGGACAGGACAGCCCGTGCCCGGTGTGCACGCGGCCATTGGGCGAGCATTACAGCTCGGTGCGGCAGCATCTGCTAAACGAAATTCAACGCCTGCGTCAGGAATGGAAGACCGCCAATGCCCGCCGTCAGCAACTGGAAAAAGACCTGTCGGTTTTGAAAGATCAAAAACAGGAGCTGCAAAAACAGAAAGAAAATCTGCGCGAGGCCGTGGCACGGCTGCAAGGCGAGCGTCAGCGCTTGCAGGACGCGGAAAAGCGCTATCAGCAATTCGACGAACGGGTACGGGAACTCCAGAAAAAAATCGCCGATCTCGGCGAGATCGCATTCGACGCTGCGGAATACGAGCGCGTGCTTCAGGAGTTTCAGAAGCTGCAGAAAATCCATGAACGCGCGCTGGCGCTGCAGGCGCTGATCGACCGGGAGCCGGACGAAATCCGCAAAGCAGAAAAGCTGGAAGAGCGGCTGCAACAGCTTGGCGAACAGCTTTCTTCGCTGAAACAGCAACAGGAGGCGCTGAATTTTGATCCCACCGCATACGAAAAGGCAAAATCAAAATACAACGCCACGCTGAACCATTTGACCACGGTGCGTGAAACGCTCGCTGAAGCGGCAAAGGCGGTCGCCACAGCACGCACCCGGCTCGAGAACGCCGAAACCGAATTAAAACAGGTTCGTGCGCAAATTCAAAAAGTCCGTGAATTGGAAGATGAAAAACGGTACTACCAGGCGCTGGTGGACCATTTCGGCCGTTTCCGGGTGCATTTAGCCACGCGGCTCCGGCCCCTCATTGCCGCCCGCGCCAGCGAACTATTGCGGATGATCACCACCGGCCGATACAGCCTCATGGAACTCGATGAGGAGTACACCATCCGTATCGTGGATCAGGGCGAAACCTATGCACTGCAGCGGTTCTCTGGCGGTGAACAGGATCTGGCCAATCTCTGTTTACGGATCGCCATCAGTCAGGTGGTTGCGGAACGCAGCGGTAAGTCGCCGGTGCAGTTCATCGT
>WFVT01000085.1 GCA_015491485.1 Candidatus Zhuqueibacterota bacterium | reverse complement strand
GCAGAGCCCGCAGAGAATTGTTCGGAACAGGACACGGATAAGAACAGGTGACAAAAAGGGCACGAATTTTTTCGGCATGAATCTTACAAGAACGGTTTCCAAATTTCCTGTTTCCGACTTAAAAATCCTGTTGATCCGGTGAATCCTGTCAAAAAATGCTTTTTTGACGGGATAAACAAGATTTGCGAGATTTGCTTGCTACAATCCGTTGATGAATAGATCGCCGCTGGACTGTCAAAAATAAAAAACATCCCAAAATCACCATGCCCACGGAAAGGGGGTATCCGTCCGGTGAAGTACAGGTTGATTTTCATGGCATGAAGACATCCTTACCGGTCGTATAGCGCGAAGGCGTTCTCGCCAAAAGCACCATCAAAAACGAGGGCGACTCCACAGAAATGACAAACTAACGCGAGACGTTCCCGCCGAGCATCCCTTCGGCCAGAGGCCTCAGGCTAACATCAAAAAATGCAGTTTACCGGACGGATACGATCGACATGCCCGGGCAGATCGATTGCGTAATCACGAAGCCCGTGTGAAACGTGGAGAAACGCATAGGGGCAAAAACGGCATGCGGGCAAAGGCCGGCTAATGAAACGCTTCTTGTGGAATTTTTCGAAAGTGTAACATACTTTTAAAATTCTTGTTTTGCTTCTTTTTCATAAGTTGCTTAAACTCCTTTCAGCACGCGCCCACTCGACTTTCCCCCCGATTATGGCTTTTGTGTAAATTTCTAATAAATGAGAAACGCGTTTCGATTTTCTGGAATGTGAGAACGCGGAGAGAAACTTTTGTACCTGTCCTGAGGTAACATCAATAAAAACATAGATAATTTTGTTTTTCTGGAATGCCATTGTGGCATATTTTTTGGTGTGAATTGATCGTAGTCCCTGTCGCTGGATTATTAAAAGGCATTTGGATCATCCACAGGACCCATTTATGAGCAGGACAAAAGCTGACTCCGCGCAAAAGACCAAACTGGATGCAAACGACCTCCCGAAGCTGTTTCAACTTCTCCACTCGCAAGGATTCACAGTCATTGGGCCCACCGTACGCGACGGTGCCATCGTGTATGACGAAATCGATTCACCGGCAGACCTCCCCCGTGGCTGGACCGACGAACAGGAAAAAGGCCGCTACCGCTTAAAAAAGCATGATAACGGCGCGTATTTCGGCTATGCCGTAGGACCGCACTCCTGGAAACAATATCTCTATCCACCACGAGTTCAACTCTGGCGCATGCACAAAAACGGCGGCGGGTTTGAATTGAGTTCCCCGGATGGACAGCTCAAAAAATACGCTTTCCTGGGAGTTCGCTCCTGTGAATTGCACGCCATTGACATCCTCGATCGCGTATTGTTACAGAACGGCTTTGAAGACCCAACCTATAAGATCCGTCGCAGCGAATCCCTGATCATCGTGGTGCAGTGTACCGCACCGGCAGCCACCTGTTTTTGTTCATCCATGCAAACCGGCCCGAAAGCCGAAAAAGGCTTTGACCTGGCGATGACGGAAGTGATCGACGGGGATTCGCATTATTTTGTGCTGCAGGAAGGCAGTCGCACCGGGAGGGCCATTTTACAAGAACTGGCGTGTCCGGAGGCTACAGAAACGGAAATCGCCGCGGCTGAGCAGGCGGTTGCCGCCGCCGTGGAGTGCATGGGGCGCACGCTGAACACCCATGGATTGAAAGAGGCGCTCTATGCCAACCGCGAGCATCCGTACTGGCAGGAAGTGGGCGCACGCTGCCTGAATTGCACCAATTGCACCCAGGTGTGTCCCACGTGTTTTTGCACCACGGTGGAAGACGTTACTGATCTTGCGGGAACGACCGCCGAGCGCTGGCGGCGCTGGGATTCGTGCTTTACCATGGATTTTTCGTACATCCACGGCGGCAGCGTGCGATCATCGGCCGGGGCGCGGTACCGCCAGTGGCTGACCCACAAACTGGCAAGCTGGGTGGATCAATTCGGTACGTTCGGCTGTGTCGGCTGCGGACGTTGCATCACCTGGTGTCCTGTGGGGATCGACATCACAGAAGAAGCGAGGGTATTGGCTGCAGACACCGTGAAACAATGAAAAAAGATCGGCGTTTTCATGGAGGCCGCAAATGGAAAATTTGGACGTTATTTTGAAAAAGCATCCGTTTTTTCATGGCATGACAGAAGAGCACCTTCGATTCATCGCCGGCTGCGCCGCAAATGAGGTGTATAAAAGCGGCGAATATTTATTTCGGGAAGGCGAGTCTGCGAATAAGTTTTATTTCATCCGGCAAGGACATGTTTCTCTGGAGCTGCATGCACCGGAGCGCGGCGTGCTCACCATTCAAACCCTGGGCGAAGGCGATGTGCTGGGCTGGTCGTGGTTGATTCCGCCGTATAAATGGCATTTCGACGCCCGCGCCACGACCCTGACGCGCGTGCTGGCGCTGGATGGCAAATGCCTGCGCAAAAAATGTGAGGAAGATTATCAACTCGGCTACGAACTGATGAAGCGCATCGCCCATATTATGGAAGAGCGACTGCACGCAACCCGCCTGCAATTGCTGGATATGTACGGTGTACATGCCTGATCGAATCATGGTGCCATCTCATAAACAGGGAATCGAGACATTATGGAAGCATGGGCTGCTGAAAAGGAGCAGGATTTGAAAACCGGGAATGCGGTATCGGTTTTACAGGATCCCATGGTGCCGGAACAGTTCCGGGTGGTTCGCAGAAAATCGGAGACTGCGGATACCTTCACACTGATCCTGGAACGTGCGCAGCGGGACCGGGCATTCGAATTTCAGCCGGGTCAGTTCAATATGCTGTATGTGTTCGGCGTGGGTGAAGTGCCCATTTCCATCAGCGGTGATCCGGCACAGCACGACCGGCTGGTGCACACCATCCGCGCGGTCGGCACGGTGACCCGCGCCCTGGACAAGCTGCGCAAAGAGGCTGTTGTGGGGGTGCGCGGGCCGTTCGGCCGAGGCTGGCCCCTTGAAAAAGCGCGGCAGCACGATGTGGTGATCGTGGCCGGCGGCATCGGCCTGGCGCCGTTGCGGCCGGCGATCTATCATCTCCTGCGGCACCGCGACGCTTACGGCCGGGTGGCGCTTCTGTACGGCGCGCGGACTCCGGATGATATTCTGTACCTCAAAGAACTGGAAAAATGGCGCGGCCGGTTCGATATGGATGTCCAGGTCACGGTGGATCGGGCTATGGGAGATTGGTTCGGCAATGTGGGCGTGGTCACGCAGTTGGTGCGCAAAGCCGAATTCAACCCGGACCAGGCCATCGCCATGGTCTGTGGCCCCGAAATCATGATGCGGTTCACGATATACGAATTGCAGCGCCGCGGCATGCAGAATGACCGGATTTACGTTTCTATGGAGCGCAACATGAAATGCGCCATTGGTTTTTGCGGCCACTGTCAATACGGCCCGAAATTCATTTGCAAAGACGGACCGGTGTTCCCATATACCGAAATCGAGAACCTGTTTGGCATACGAGAGATCTGACCATGGATACGAAACGGAAACCCAAACTGGCGGTGTGGAAATTCGCCTCGTGCGATGGCTGTCAGTTGAGTTTGCTGGATTGCGAAGATGAACTGCTCGATGTGGTGGGCGAAATCGAAATCGCCAATTTCCCGGAAGCTTCTCGGGCGGTGATCAAGGGGCCATACGACATTTCGCTGGTGGAAGGTTCGATCACCACGCCGAAAGATGCGGAACGCATCCACAAAGTACGCCGCGCTTCGAAGGTGCTGATCACCATCGGTGCCTGCGCCACCGCGGGCGGCATCCAGGCGCTGCGCAATTTTCAGGATGTGGACAAGTTTATTTCCATCGTTTATGCATCACCCCAGTACATCAGTACGCTCAAAAAATCCACGCCCATTTCAGAACATGTGAAAGTGGATTATGAGCTGCGCGGCTGCCCGGTAAATAAATATCAACTCCTCGAAGTGCTCAATGCCTTTCTCAATGGCCGGCAGCCGATCACGCCGTCGCATAGTGTATGTATGGAATGCAAGCAAAAAGGCGTGGTCTGCGTGATGGTAGCGCACGGCACGCCCTGTCTGGGACCGGTCACCCATGCCGGCTGCGGTGCACTGTGCCCTTCCTACGCCCGTGGCTGCTTTGGTTGTTTCGGGCCCAAAGAAACGCCCAATACGCATTCGCTGAGTGAATGGTGGCAGGAAGAATTGGGCGCCACCAAAGACGATATTATCCGGGCTTTCCGTGGAATCAATGCCTATGCCGAACCGTTCCGGAAGGAGAGCGAAACCTATGAACTCCAGTAAAACGCGTGCGAAAACGGCGCCGGTTGCGGCCAATGGCAGGCGCACGATCAAGGTCGATTATCTGGCCCGCGTGGAAGGTGAAGGCTCGCTGCAGGTGAAAATCCGCAACAACGAAGTGGTGGATTGCAAATTGGGCATTTTTGAGCCGCCGCGGTTTTTCGAGGCGTTTTTGCGCGGCCGTTCCTATACCGAGCCGCCGGACATCACCGCGCGCATCTGTGGCATTTGTCCCGTGGCGTACCAGATGAGTTCCGTGCATGCCATCGAAAGTGCGTTCGGAGCCACCGTGCCGGAGCCGATTCGCGAGCTGCGCCGGCTGCTGTATTGCGGCGAGTGGATCGAAAGTCACGCGTTGCACATTTACATGCTGCACGCGCCGGATTTTCTCGGCTACGAAGACGCCATTCGTATGGCGGCGGATCATGCCGAGGCGGTGCAGCGCGGCCTGAAGCTGAAAAAAACCGGCAATGATCTGGTGGCGCTGCTCGGCGGCCGCGAGATCCATCCCATCAGCGTACGCGTGGGCGGATTCTACCGTGTGCCGACAAAGAAAGAATTGCAGCCAATCGCGGAAAAACTCAAATGGGCGCGCGATGCGGCACTGGAAACCGTACGCTGGACGGCTTCCCTGCCATTCCCGGACTTCGAGCAGGATTATGAATTCGTGGCGCTGCATCATCCGGACGAATATGCCCTGAATGAGGGCAAGTTGATTTCCAACAAAGGGCTGGATATCCGCGTCCAGGATTACGACCGTTATTTCATCGAAGAGCATGTTGCGCATTCCAATGCATTACATTCGCGCATTGCCGGTCGCGGGGCGTATTTCGTGGGACCGCTCGCTCGGTTCAATTTGAATTTCGATCAGCTTTCACCGCTTGCCCGGGAGGCCGCGCGCGAGGTGGATTTCTTGCCACAGTGCCGTAATCCTTTCAAGAGCATCATCGCCCGGGCGGTGGAGACGCTGTACGCCTGTGATGAGGCGTTGCGGATTATTGAAAATTATGAAATGCCGGAGCAGCCGTTTGTGGAAGTGCATCCGCGGTCGGGAATGGGCTACGGGTGCACCGAGGCTCCGCGCGGTATTCTGGTGCACCGTTACCGTTTCGATGAACACGGGCAGATTCTGGACGCCAAAATCGTGCCGCCCACGGCGCAGAATCAGCGGGTGATGGAAGCGGATTTGTGCGCCGTGGTGACCGAGCATCTGGGCCTCGATGAAGAGAAGCTGACCTGGTTGTGTGAACAGACCATCCGCAATTACGATCCGTGTATTTCCTGCGCCACGCATTTCCTGCGGCTGGAAGTGGAGCGGCTGGATTGAAAGGATGACAGCATGGAACATGGATGATGTGAATACTACGGATGTCCACGGATGAATAACACGCAAAGCCACCAGGACACTCATAAAGGCTCAATCATACATTCTGTACCCTCCATTGGCAGCAACAAGCTGTTACAAAGCTTTGTGATCTTGGTGCCTTTGTGGTGAAACCCAAAATCCATTACCAGTTCCAGAAGCAAAATTCCCCATGCCCACGTCACCAACCATCGCCATCATCGGCATTGGCCAGCCCTACCGCGGCGATGATGCCGCGGGGCTGGCGGTCGTTGAGCAACTCACCGATCTGCAAACCGATACCGTGCGTGTCACCGCCTTTCATGGCGATGCCACCGAATTGATCCATCTCTGGGAAGACGCCGAATGGGTGATCCTCATCGACGCGGCACAATCCGGCGTTCCTGCCGGCACTCTCCATCATTTCGAGGTGCAGGAGCGACCGCTGCCTTCATTTTTATCGAGCTGGTCCTCGCACAGCTTCGGCCTCCCCGAAGCCATCACCCTGGCCAAACAATTCGGCCGGTTGCCGAAGCGTATGGAAATATATGCCATCGAGGGAGAACGGTTCGGCATGGGCGATGAAATGAGTCCCACTGTTTCGGCCACCTGCCGCAAACTGGCCGCCGATCTGCGCCGGCGCATTCAGACGGAATGGAACCCGGCAGGATAATGCCAGGGCTGTCGTAGCGGTCACCATGCCGGGTGCGGCCGTTCCCGTGTCCGGTGAGGCAGAGGTTGATTTTCAGGCCGTGAAACCATCCTCACCGGTCGTCTGGCGCGGAGGCATCCCCACCGAGCGCATGCCCACAACCAGAGGCCTTCGGGCTATTTGGAACCATTTGGGATTTTCGACCCGCCGGCAAAGATGAAATTTGCAGCAGAGCGGAAACCCTGCGAATAGCCTCAACGCCTTTGCAAGGAGTAGTATCATGGGGTGTTATTGTCTGGATGCCTTTCACCGGGCGGGTATTCGTTCACGGAGAGGCCTGATTGAGTCACTTTTTATAAATGACGGATCTCGGGGCATGATTTCCATGGAACCTTTTGCCTCCAATCCATCTGAAATATAACAGAACGTTAACTTGTTTTTTAACGCCCATGTCCAGTATTTTATAGAAATTCAGGGGTATGCTTTCACGTACTATTCACGAAAGGAACGGCAGTCATGAGGGAAGCTTCACTGGAATTTTTGAAGAAATTGTTGGAAGCCCCAAGTCCATCGGGTTATGAGCAGCCGGCACAGCGGGTCTGGCGCAACTATGTTGAGTCGTTTGCCGACCGGATTGAACATGATACGCACGGCAATAGCATTGCGGTTGTGAATCCTGATGGAGCGCCGCGGATCATGTTTGCCGGCCATTGCGACGAGTTGGGCTTTGTGGTTCGATACATTCATGAAAAAGGCTTTCTCTATTTTGGCACGGTCGGCGGCCATGATAAATCCATTATCCCCGGACGCCGGGTGATCATTTACACAAAAAATGGACCGGTTTATGGCGTTACCGGCAAAAAAGCCATTCACATGATGACCACCGAGGAGCGCAAGAAAGTGCCGGAGATCGAGAATTTGTGGATCGATATCGGCGTATCCAGCAGGGAAGAAGCCGAAAAATTGGTTTCCGTCGGCGATCCGGTGGTGTACGATGTGGCCTTTCAACCGATCAATGAGAAGATAGCAACTTCCCGGGGATTTGATGATAAAGTGGGTGCGTTTGCAGTGGCTGAGGCGCTCCGATTACTGAAGGAAAGCGGCGTCAGTGCAGCGGTGTATTCGGTCGCCACGGTGCAGGAAGAGATCGGCCTGCGAGGCGCCAAAACCAGCGCTTTCGCCATTGATCCAAAAGTGGGTGTGGCCGTGGATGTCACGCATGCCACGGATCATCCCGAGGTGGATCAACGCAAAGAAGGCGATGTGAAATTGGGCGGCGGTCCGGTGATTACCCGTGGCGCCAATGCCAATCCGAAAGTGGTGGAGCTGCTCATCGAAGCGGCGAAAGAGGAAGAGATTCAGTACCAGTTGCAGGCGATCCCCGGCGGCACGCCCACGGATGCCAATGTGATTCAGCTCAATCGCAGCGGTGTGGCAACGGGGTTGGTGAGCATTCCGTTGCGCTACATGCATACGCCGAGCGAAGTGGTCTCATTGCAGGATGTGGAGAATACCGCCCGGCTTCTGGCCGCCTTTGCGCGCAAGGTCACTTCAGCCATTGATTTCCGGCCATAATTGCCCGTTGCGGTGAACCGACATTCTACTTGATTCTGCAGCAAAAAATTTTAAATTATGGTTGCTTTAAAGGGCCCTTAGCTCAGTTGGTCAGAGCGGCGGACTCATAATCCGTTGGTCGTAGGTTCGAGTCCTACAGGGCCCATAAAAAAGGCTGACATCCAGCATGTCAGCCTTTTTGTTTTTATGGAAAAATGAAGCGGCTCGACGTTCAGTCGGCCGTTTTTCGTCCCATTCGTCGGCTCTTAACGACTTCCGCACGGAGGATTTCTTACCTCACCTTCAGGATTTTGTGGGCAATTGACCGTCCCGGAGTGCTTAATTTTATGATATACACCCCACTGCCGACACGCCGGCCGGAATCATCCCGGCTGTCCCAGGTGATGCGATGGTATCCCGCGGGCTGTTGGCCGGCAACCAGGGTCCGTACGAGACGGCCGCGAATATCGTAAACCGCGGCAAAGACTTCCAGCGGTCTGGTCAATTGAAATTCAATGGTCGTTTGCTGAATGAACGGGTTGGGATAATTATTCAGCAAAGCGAACCCTTCCGGAAGCCGCTGGCCGGGTGTTTCGACTCCGGTAGGTACGTCAACGGACAGGCTGGCGGACTGCACCCGTTCCGGCGTTTTGTCCGCATTTTGATAATAACCTTTGAAGCGGTTCACGGCGGGCGTGTTATACTGGAATAAATCGTTTACAAACTGCGGTTTGATGCTTTGATACAGAAAGTCCACCTGAATATCCAGCTTGCCGCTGACGCCGGACAGCGCAATTTGATAATGCACCACATCCGAGCCGTAACCTTCGACGCCATCGCGGCGGTTGAAGTCCGGATCGTCCGCCGCTTTACCGGCAATGGCGATGTCGGCATAGTCCGGTGATTGACTGGTGAAGCCGGTCGGCGGAATCCGATTGTCCTTTTTATAGCTTGCGGCACGCAGCAATGTGTGCGTCACTGCTCCATTCACATCCTGCATCACCGCTTCATAAATCTGTACCTGTTCCGGAGAAGTGATGATATTGAAATGAGGGGTAAATGCGCCTTCTCCGATGATGACACCGTTTTCGTCGTATGCACCGGATTCAAATACGGTTTTACCGTCAGCCGTTTTCACAAGCACATGCAACCACGCCCGCCGGGCAGGATAGCCTGAAGGGAACTTGTGTCCGGTTAAATTGGCCAGCTCCACATCCAGCTTCAGCGTATCGTTTTCGACGCGCGCGTTTGCCGTCATTTTTACGGTGCGCTCCTGCAACTGCTGCCGTGTGGCGGCAATGGTGGCATCGAACTGGTCCTTTGTGGCGGTCACCCCGATCTCGGTGCCGAAATCCCTTAAAATGGATAGCATGAATGTATTGCCGCCGACAAAGATATGCCGCCAGAACGGCTGTTGAGTCCCGAGCATGCGTGGACGATTGGCGATTTTCACGGCTTCATCCACAAGCGGCATGTGGCAGTCCTGGCACTGGATGTTTTTCTGATAAAAATCACTGTTTTTCCATTCCAAATACGGCGTTTGTTCCGGGAACTCACCGGCGATATTGCCCTGATCATCCAGATAGGGGGTGAACAACGTGTGGCAGGTGGCACACAATTCCGATTTCTGCATGTGGGCGCCGAAAAGCGGTGTATAATTGACATTGTTGATCATGGGGGCGGTCAGCACATTCTGATAGGGCCCGAAAATCTGGCGTTTATCGGTAATGATGTACTTCCCGGAAAAGCTCTCTTTGCTGCCTAAATTATCGGGCTGGATCTGATGGCACACCGTGCAGCTCACCCCATCCATCGCCAGCGGATCGTTGCGCATGGCATCCAGGGTGTAGCCGGATGCCCCGTCATACACGGCCTGCGTACGCCCCATGGGAGCATGGCAGGTGGTGCACTTATCTTCGATCACGGCTTTGAGCTGCGGATTGGCTGTGACTTCCGCCTCGACCTTGGCCTGCCAGAACGGGTCTTTTGCGGAATTCGCCATCATGGTCGATCGCCAATCCGTGGGGGGAGAAAGGTCGTTTCCCTGGCTGTCTCGTAGTGCGGTGCCGTCGGTGGTGTGACAGTCGGCACAGACACCGGAACCGGCAAACAGCGACGTGGTGTTGAAAGGGAGTCCCTGCGCATGGCCGGCAGGCAAACGGTAAATGGAAATGAGAAACAAGGCGAACCAAAGCGAAAATAGCGTCGTCCTCTTCATCGATGCTCTCCTCTCATTGCTGCAGTTATGCGACTGGCTCCCATGGATGCAAACCGTTACCGATTCTCCTCCGTCAGGAGCCCTGATTTCTGTCGATATCCGGACCATCACAGCGCGTGAATCGGGATTCCTGCCAAAGGGGGCGGTATTATTTTGATGCAAAATAAAAAATCTTTGTTCATAAAAAAATAAATAATAATATAGCTGATTTGGAAGACGCGGCTGTAAAATCTGCCTCCGGTGCTCATCCCGGCCCATTCTGCATCCTATAGCTGGTCCTGGCCGTGGAATTGGTCTGGGCAATGCGTGCAATC
>WFVT01000084.1 GCA_015491485.1 Candidatus Zhuqueibacterota bacterium | reverse complement strand
GGTTTCAATCCCACCTTGATTCGATTCAAACATTGACCGCCACTTGACTAAGACAGGTTCAAAAGCATGTTTCAATCCCACCTTGATTCGATTCAAACCCGTCAAAATCGTACGAAAAAACGTCCAAATCAGCAGTTCAAACGCTCAAAATCGTCGTCGATCTCCAATCTTGCCATGCTGAGCACGAGATCGACGACATTTACTCAAGTCGGTTCAAATCTATCAATTTCCCGACCGCAATGCAAGCCTTTTTTGCCCAGACGGAATGGCTCCCGCTTTCCGAACCAAGCCGGTCACCGGTAGTTTTTCAGAAACACGGACGACCCTGGATACCGCATGGATGCTTCCGATGAAAATCATTTAGTCATTTCTCCGAAAGGGGTATCCGATGAGGTAGCGGCACCTTCGTTACGTGGTGCGCGTACGGTGAAAGGCAGCCTGACAATCACAATTCATGAATCTATCTCTCGCATAGGCTTTGAACTTGCCGTAAGGTTCTCGCCCGCTTCGATACGTCCTCCTGGGCGGCAGACCCGAAAATCGCAGATTTTTCCAATCCACTCGAAAGCTTTCGCCGACAATCTACCAGCGAGCCGGGAGGCTGTCCAAAAACAGAAGTGTTGCCGCAAAATCGGCATACCCGTGGAGGGGGTATTCAGGAGAAACCATCCCTGTTGAATGCCCGCTTTCGCGGGGATGACGCTGAATAGAGGTTTTTGCACGGCTCCGGATCGCCCGGTAAGGATGCTTTCGGGGTGGATTGTACTGTCAACAAGGACGTCTTCAGGCTATGCGACCAGAGAGGATGGCTTTGTGCCTTTAAAATCAAACTGTGCTTCGCCGGACGGTCCTGTAGCATGAACATCCACCCCTTTGGCGCTCACCACGCGATGTATAAAATTCTTCATGTCTGGCAAACAGGAAAGGCGATGCAGCCCGATCATCGTCGGGGAAGGAACGATCACCGGCCGCTGCACGTTAATAAAATAAATAAGGATTTGGATGCCGATGCAGGATCGCAAGTCAATTCCGATGTCCGGCCGGCGCTCCGGCCCAATGATCCTGTCAGTGTGCCTTCCCTGCCGCGAACACCATCTCATCACAGAAAAACCAAAACCCCGGGGGCATGATCATGAAGCCAAACAAATCGGTGCAAACTCGAATCAAGGCGCAGCTGCCGGCTTTGCAGCAGGGCTTGCGTCGCCTCCTGGAACAGCAGGCCGGTGAGCGTGATACCGTCAGCTTTGTTCGCCAGAGCTTTGCCGAGCTTTTGGGGTATGATTGGTTCGGTGACATCACCGAAGCATTCCTCAAAGACGGCCGGTTTTGCGACCTGGCCATCCGGATGCAGGATCGGGTTCATTTTTTGTGTGAAGTCCGCGCGGTGAACATGGAACTCACTGAGAATCATCTCAGCGAAGTGATCCGGGCCGGTATGCCACTGCACGTCAACTGGTACATCCTGACCAACGGCCGGCACTGGCAATTTTTCCGCCTGCATCCTGACCACGCGTCCCGTTACGACCGGTTGCTCGATTTCGATTTTCTGGAGCTGCGCGCCGGTGATGACGATTTATGCCTGCCGCTGTATTTGTTCAGCAAAGAAAGTGTGCTTCGCGGTGAGCACGAGCGGTATTACAACGATTTCCGGCGCATCAATCGCTATGTGCTGGCGGCGCTGCTGTTGCGACCGGAGAACATTCAGTTCCTGGAAGGAATCCTGCGCCGCCTTTTGCCGGATGTGCGGTTCGATGCGGCGTATTTGCAACGCATTCTTGAAACCGAAGTGCTGCAGGAAAGCGTGCTCATCCGTGCCCGGAGTCCGGAAATTCAGGCCTGGCTTGCAACGAACCGCAAACCTTCTACCGGAAAATAGGACAGATCGACTTCCATGCCGACCGTTCGGCTGAAAATATTTTGATTCCTGCGCCAAAATGGGTAATCATAAGCATGACCTGGCTTTCGGAACATGCACTGGCGCTGGCATTACTGCTGCTCTATACTGCGTTGATGGCGCATCACGCTATCCTGGGGAAAAGGCGGACCCGCGGCCTGGTGGATTACTACGTCGGCGGGAGACGGATGGGCGGGGTCGTCCTGGGCATCTCCTTTTTTGCGACCTATTCCAGCACCAACAGCTTTGTGGGATTTTCCGGCAAGGCGTATGTTTATGGGGCTCCCTGGCTGTTGCTGGCGCCGGCGGCGGTGGTATTCAGCTTCCTCGCCTGGAAGTGGATTGCGCCCCGGTTGCGCCGCATGACCGCCGAGCTCGACTCGGTGACCATCCCCGATTTCATCGGTTTCCGGTACCGGAGCACTCCCGCCCGGGTGATTGCCGCGGGGATTGTGCTGTTTGCCAGCTTTTTGTACATGACCGCCGTCTTTAAAGGGATCGGCAATCTGCTCGAGGTATTTCTCGACCTGCCGTACTCGCTGGCCATTCTGCTGGTTTTCTTGATTGTCATGGCATACACCGCGGTCGGCGGTTTTATTTCCGTGGTGCGCACCGATGCGCTGCAGGGCGTGATTATGCTGTTCGCAGCCGGGTTGCTGTTTTCCGGCACCGTGCGTTCGGCCGGCGGCGTGGACGCATTTTTTCAGATCGCCGAAATGCCATCGACGGCGCATCTGTTTTCGTGGGATGCGGCCATGCCGTTCCCCGTGCTGATTGGTATCATCGTTGCCGGCACCATGAAATTTCTGGTGGAACCGCGACAGTTGTCCCGTTTTTATGCGCTGGAAGACCAGCGCGCCATTCGCGTGGGCACATGGACCTCCACCGCGCTGTTTTTTGTGGTGTATGCTTTGCTCCTGCCGATCGGCATCTACGCACACAAAATCATCCCCGCCGGCAGTATTGTGGATTCCGATCGGGTGGTGCCGACCCTGCTCGGACAGGGAGCCGTATTTTCGCCGCTGGTATCGGCGTTTCTGTTTGTGGCCATGGTGGCGGCGGCCATGTCCTCACTCGATAGCGTGCTGCTGGTCATGGCGTCCACCTGTCACCGGGATCTGGTGAGCGTCTGGCGGGGACAGCACCGTGAAAAAGCCGGGGTGCGCGCCACGCGCATGTATGTGGCGCTGTTTGCGCTGATTACCGCCGTGATCGCGCTGAATCCGCCCGGCGGTATCGTGGCGCTGACGGCCTTTTCCGGCAGTCTCTATGCCGCCTGTTTTTTCCCGGCAATTCTGTTCGGCCTTTACACGCGTCAGGGCCATGGGGTTGCCGTGGTCGCCAGCATGCTGGTCGGCATCGCGGTGCTGCTGATCTGGAACCATTTGCCGTTTGGAGCGTGGTTGCACCGGGTGTTCCCGGCCATGCTTTTCTCTACCGCGGTCTTCATCTTGACGGCGAAGATGGTGAAGCCGGGGCCCCAAATCCCGGCTGATCGTCCGGTATAAACAGCTTATGGACCCGCTCGATCAACATCCCATTATCCTGTTTGACGGCTTCTGCCATCTGTGCAATGCCACCGTAACCTTTTTGCTGAAACATGACCGGCGGCATGTCCTGCGATTCGCCAGTTTGCAGTCGGCTGCAGGCGCCCGGCTGATGGAGACATGCGCAAAGGGGTCTGTCCTGCCGGACTCTGTGATTCTTATATATAAAGGAGAATGTTTTACGCGTTCGGAAGCGGTGCTGCAGGCGATGCGGTTTTTGCCCGCACCATGGCGCTGGCTGGCGGTGTTTCGCATCGTTCCGCGGCCGGTTCGAGATTGGCTGTATGACGGCATCGCCCGGAACCGGTACCGCTGGTTCGGGCGGCGGGAGCAATGCAGGCTGCCCGAGCCCGAAGAAAGGGATCGATTTCTGGAATAAAACATGCTCATGCATTGGCTGCTGAAACGCCCTGCGGTTGGAAAACAGAGCCATGCCGCCGGCAAGACTTCATGAATTGTATCCATCCGGTGAATCACCGAATGATTTTCAGGGGCGACGATATCCTCACCGGTCGTTTAGCGTGCAGGGGTCCTCGCTGAAAGTACAATTCAGCGCGAGGCATCCCCGCCGGGCAGCCCGCCCTCGGCCGGAGGCCTCGGTCTGGTTAAAAGTTATTCGGCTGGAAGCTTCAGGATAGTTGAAAATCACTCGGATGGAGGTCTCAGGCCAGTTGGGAATTTTTTGCCGGTGGCCTTCGGGGTAGCAGGAAAAATTTGGGATATTTCGGGCTGTCAGTCAGGATGAAATTTGGAGCATGGGGGAGACTTTGTGATCGCTTCAACGTCTTTGCAAGTTGCAGAATCATGAATTGCTATTCCCAGGATGCCCTGCACCGGGCGGATACCATGAACTTACCTGAGAACGCCTCCGGATTTCCGCACCCCGCCTCCCGGGGGAGGATTTCCGCATTTTACCCCGATTTTACTTAAAATATGGTTAGTGAACCGTTTAACTCCTCTCTGCCGGATATTGTCTCTTCAGGAGATGGTGCCACTCGCCGAAACATTGAAATGAGTGGCCTCATGGAAAAACACGCACGAGGAGATGTGGTGGAAATCGTCGAACGAAGGCCTGCGACAAAGAAAACCGCAGTGCAGCAGGTGCAACCGGCGGTTTCGGTGGTGGTTCCGGTGTACTACGGAGCGCGGTATTTGCGCGACCTCTATCGCAGAATTTCGCAAACGCTTGCAACGGTGGATGGCGGCTTCGAAGTCATCTTTGTGGAAGACGGCGGCAAAGATGAAAGCTGGGACGTTCTCAAAGAGCTGCGGCGCGAGCACCCGGAGCATATCAAAATTTTGCGCCTTTCGCGCAATTTCGGCCAGCATAACGCCCTCATGTGCGGTTTTTCTGTGGCGCGCGGTGCGGTGGTGGTCACCCTCGACGATGATTTACAATTTTATCCCGAAGATATTCCGTTGCTCCTGCAGGAAATCGAAAAAGGATTTCATGTTGTTTACGGCTATCCGGCGGAGAAACAGCACCATTCCTTGCGCAATCTCGCAAGCCTGATTTTACAAATGCTGTTTCGCAAGATTTTCGGCCTGCCCTCCGGTTTTCGCACTTCCAGCTTTCGTGCTCTGCGCGGAGAGATCGTACGCGAAATGCTGCGTTACCGCACCCCGTTCCCCCACGTTTCAGCCATGGCGATGTCGATCACCCGGAACGCTGCCAGTCTCCCGGTGCGCCATGCTCCGCGCGCGGATGGAAAATCCACTTATTCCTTTCGAAAACTGCTAAAGCTGACCTTCAATCTGGTGATTCACTATTCTTCCTTACCGCTGGAATACAGCTGTTTGTTTGGCGCCGTCATTTCGCTGATGAGTTTCTGCGTCGGAAGCTGGTTTTTGCTGAAAAAGCTTATTTGGGGGGTGAGCCCGCCCGGCTGGACTTCTCTGATGGTCATGCTTTCGCTGATGACCGGTACCCTGCTGATGGTGCTGGCGGTCATCGGGGAGTATTTGATCCGCGTGTTGGGAGAGGTGTCGAGCCGGCCACAGTACGTGGTGGTGGAAAAGGAGCTATAATTCGATCTTGACTCATATCAGAGCGCATCATGGATGATCGACGCCGCACACTCATGATTCTGGGGGCAGGCCCCGGGCAAATGACCGCCATTCGAAAGGCAAAGGAGATGGGGCTGCGAGTGGTGGCGACCAGCAACCGCCCCCATGACCCGGGCCTGGCGGTGGCGGACGTTCCCCTGCTCATCGACACGCGGGACGCACAGGCCAACCTTGCGGCGGCGCGACGGCACCGTATCGATGGGGTCATGACGCTTTCCACCGACGTGGCCATGCCGACTCTGGGGCGTATCGTGGATGCGCTGGGGCTCCCCGGGCCAGGATTTGAGGTCACAGTATCTGCTTCCGATAAAATCCAGATGAAACAGAAGCTGACCGCCGCCGGGGTTCCCACCGCACGTTTTTGTGTGATTGCATCCTTGGAAGAGGCGATCCGCAGCGCGCAGGAAATCGGCTTTCCGCTCATCATTAAACCTCCGGACAGCTCGGGATCGCGCGGCGTCACCCGGATTACCGATATGGCCGCACTGGAATTGGGATTCCGCCGGGCGCAGGCAATTTCCCGGAGCGGTGCGGTGATCCTGGAGGAATATCTCGAAGGCATCGAATTCGGCGCCCAGGTACTGGTGTGTGATGGGGTGCAAAGTATTTTCTTCCACAACGACACCGTGACGCCGCCGCCGATTTCCGTGCCGCTGGGGCATTCCTATCCGTGCAAATTCGATGACACCATGCAACAACGTTGTGCCGAGGTGGTGACCGCCGCCGTTGCCGCGCTTGGCATCGAACAAACTTTTGTCAACGCCGATCTCATTCTCACGCGCCGAGGGCCGATGGTGCTGGAAATTGCGGCGCGGTTGGGCGGCACCTGCCTGCCGGAGCTGACTTCCATTTTCACCGGCGAGGATATTGTCGGAGCGGCGATCCGTCTGGCGCTCGGAGAGAAAGTCCGGCTCGGCAATCACCGGCAGCAACCGTGCGCCGCGCGCATCATTGATCCTCCAAAGAGCGGATGGTTGCGGCGGTTTGAGGTGCCGCCGGCGCTCGCCCATCTGCCCGGGGTGGTGGCCATCCGCCGGGACGTGGAGCCCGGGGCGCATGTGCATGCCTTTTCTTCCGGCCCGGATCGTATCGGCGAGATTTTGACCACCGGCAAAAGCTGGCAGGAGGCGGAAGCGCTGTGTGAAAGAATTCGGCGGGAAATCGTACTGGAAATCGATTCAGGAGAAGGGAAGGAAGCCATCGATGCCGTTGCATGAAGTCGAAGCACCGCGCACCGCAGGCAAATCAGACGCCGCCGTGATGGAGCTCCGGGTCTTCCGCAACATCTGGAAGCGTCGCGGCTGGCTCCTGTTGCGTTTTCTGGCAACGGCCGTCATTTTCTTCCTTCTCTGGCAGCGCTACCGACGGCTCGAGGCCGGACTGGCGCTGGATACGCTCGCTCCCGGATGGATGGTGCTATCCGTAGCGGTAATGTTTGGCCGCACGATTTTTGGGGCATGGCGCTGGAAGCTGCTTTTGGCCGGTGTTGATCTTCACGTAAAATTGGGACGGCTCTACCGGCTGACGCTGGAAAGCCAGTTCGTGGGGCTGGTGCTTCCCGGCAGTCTTTCCGGAGCCGATGTGTTCAAGGTATTCCAGCTTGGCGGCGATTTGAACAAACGGGCCGAAACCGCCGCCACCGTGGCTCTTGCCCGGTTGCACGGACTGATTTCCTTCATTCTGCTGGCCGTGGTAGGCGCGATGATGCACTGGCTGCGGGGCGGATCACCGGTTTTCGTCTTCGCAACCGCGGGCTTTTTGAGTGTTGTGCTGGCAGGCCATTGGCTGATTTGGCATCATACAGAGTGGTTGCGGAAAATGGTCTCACAGAAGTTGAACGGGACGGGCGCCGTGGCCCGGTTTTTCAATACTTTTTTGACCTGCAATCTGGACCGACGGCTCTGGTGGAAAAGTTTTCTTCTCAGCCTGTGCTTTCAATTCGGCATCATCGCCGTGTATTGGCTGACGGCAAAGGCCGCAGCCCTCCCAGTGAATTGGATGCAATGCCTGTTCGCGGTGCCCCTGAGTTCGATTGTCGCATTGCTGCCGGTCACACCCAGCGGCTTCGGCCTTCGAGAGGGAAGCGGAACCGTTCTCTTCCATCTCGTCGGGCTGCCGGAAGCTGATGCGTTGCGGCTTATGCTGCTGGTGATGGTGCAGTTGCTCGCCTATATTGCCGTCGGCGGTGTGCTGTTTGCCTTGCATACGCAGAATTCTCAAACTGAGGGGAGGTTGGATGCCGACCACGAAACCAGTCATTGATACCGTGAAACAGGGTGAGGCGGGAGTCGTTGATAAAATCCCTTTCAACCGTCCGCTATGCTGGCCGGAGAGCCTGGCCAATGTGGCCGAAGCCGCCGGTTCGGGCCGAACGGCGGGCAACGGTCCGTGGTCGAAGAAATGCTGTCGGCTCATGGAGGACCGCTTTGGAACTCGCCGTGCCCTGCTGACGCCGAGCTGCACCCATGCACTCGAGTTTGCCGCTCTGCTCCTCGATTTGCGTCCCGGCGACGAGGTCATCGTTCCATCTTTTACGTTTGTTTCCACAGTGAGTGCCGTGGTGTTGCGCGGCGCCGTGCCGGTGTTCGTCGATATCCGGCCGGATACGTTGACCCTCGATCCCGAGGCGGTGGCCGCGGCGATTTCCCCGAAGACCCGCGCGGTAATTGCGGTGCATTATGCCGGAGTGGCCGCCGACATGCCGCGGCTTCTCGACATTGCACAATCGGCCGGCGTATCCGTAATTGAAGATGCCGCCCATGCCATTGGTGGACGGCTGCACGGGAAGAGTATCGGCACCTTCGGCAGGCTGGCGGCGTTCAGCTTTCACGAAAGCAAGAATATTCATTGCGGTGAGGGAGGTGCCCTCTGGGTGAATGACGACGACCTGATTCCCCGCGCCGAAGTGATGCAGGAAAAGGGTACCGATCGCGCCGCCTTTTTTCGGGGAGAGGTGGACAAATACACCTGGCGGGATCTCGGTTCTTCCTTTCTCCTCTCCGATTTGCAGGCCGCGTTTCTTTACCCGCAGCTCGAGAGGCTGGAGGAAATCCGGGAACGCCGCCGACGCGCGTTCGAATTTTATCTCAGCGCCCTGCAGCCGCTGTCAGAGAAAGGGGTTTTGCGCTTGCCTTCCATTCCGGCGGATTGCGAGTCGGCGTATCACACGTTTTATATTGTGCTGACCCGGCCGCACCACCGCGACGAGCTGATCCGCTGGCTGCGGGCGGCGGGGATTCATGCGGTGTTCCATTACCTGCCGCTGCACCTGTCGCCGTTCGTACAAAAAATCCCGCACCGCTGCATCGGGGATTTGCCGGTTACGCGGCAAACCAGCGCTTCTCTGGTGCGTTTGCCTCTGTTTTACGATTTAAGCCGCGAGCAACAGACGCGGGTGTTGGAACGGATCGAGGCGTTTTTTAAGAATGGGTGAATCCGGCGGATGAGTTCAATCGAACCGCGAAAGGGAGCCATGCCAACGCAGGTGGGAAACAGGGGCTTCCGGATGCTGTACCGATGGCAGATCCTATTGGAAGACATCCGGTTTCGCCGCACCGTGAGTATCGCGTCGCCGCTTTTGCTGTCAGGCGTGGTCCTCTGGATTGGCCTGCCGATGTTTTTCCATCCGGGGCCTCTATTGCAAACCGATCAGCCGGTATGGACCGCAGTGGCGCACCAGCTCAAAACCGAGGTCATTCCGGATCAGAAGTGGTTCTGGGGAATCGTTTTTGATCAGGAAAACGCAGGGCAGGTGCTGGGCACTTCTTATTCATTGAATCTGATTCTATTGTGGGGATTGGCCAATCTGTTTGGAGCGGTCGCCGCGGTGAAGGCGGCGACACTGCTATCGGCGCTTGTTTTGAGTCTCGGTGCGTATGCCGCCGCGCGGGAATTGCTGCCGCCGTTGCTGGCGGCGGTCGCGGCTTTTTTTATTTTTGCCGGTGCCTCTGAGCATCTGCTGGAAGGAACCTGGTACAACCATCTGGCGATCGGGCTGGCGCTCGGATGCTGGGCTTTGCTGTCTCGCTATCTTGTGGAGCCGTCCGCCGGCAAATGGGCCGGCGCGGTGCTGACTTTTACCCTGGCGGCCTATGCCCATCCCATCGGGGCCATTGGCGCCGGACTGGCATGGCTGGGCCAACTGCCGGCCTCCGGTCGGCGGCTGCAGCACTGGCGCCGAAATGCAGCCATACGATATTACCTGATGATCCCGTTTCTCGCCCTTTTGTTGACAAGCCCGCAGGCACTGGCGGTTCTCGCCGGGAATGGCGGTACGCCCTATACCTTTGAAACGACGGCTTATCCGAAATGGCGTCAGTTTGAGTTGTTGCTGAACCACAACTTGCTGCCGCGGGAGATGCAGCGAAGTATCCTGTTTTTGGCCGTGCCTGGTTTGCTCTTGCTTCTGCGCTTTCATCGGCGGCAGCGGCGTACTCTTTTACTGCTCCTGGTGGTGTCGGCGTTTTTAGTAAGTCGTGGATTAGCCCGAATTCCACTGGATTTGTCCGTGGCCGGGGCGCTGACCCATTTCGCCGATCGTTTTCGCTTCTGGCTGCAGATCGTTTACGTGCTGCTGGCAGGGCTTACTCTGAATGCTCTGTGGGATTGGTTGTATTATGGACGTCTCCCGCGACTGTTGACGGTCATCCTGAGTGCGGCTCTGCTATTGCTGACATGGAAGGCGGGCAAGTTCACCAGACACGAGCTGGCGCTGTTGCGCAATGCAGAAGGATGGACGACTCTGAGTGAAGTGAGAAAGAGTCACGAGTTGCAAACACTGTGGAATTGGCTGGATACGCGTTTAGATCCAAACCGGGGGCGTGTGCATTTCGAGGATACTTACCTCGATTATGATTGGCAGGGGGAAGATGCCCCATTCCCCAATTGGCGGCGACGTTCGCATTTGCATGCCCTTGCCGGTTTATTTACTGAAATCAAACAGATCGGTGGCTGGTGCCATTTCACTACCGGATTCGCTCAGCATTATAACCGGGGGGTAAGCGGTTTGCTCGCAGGCAAATATTTTGCTCCGGACAGTGTCTCGCGAAAGAAGATCGAAATTTTATTACGATATGGAGCGCTCAACCGCCGGCATACATTGCAGCCGGCGACGGATTCGCTGCTCGCCGCCGATTTGCAGCGGCTGAACATCGCACTGGTGGTGGTTCATTCCCGGGGATGGAAAGCGTACCTGGAGAAATCGTCTGCTTTCGTGAAACAGGCGGAAATCGGAGAGTTCGCCGTTTTTTCGCTGAAGCGCCGTCCGCCGGGCTGGGCGGTTCGGCTTTCCGATGGGAAGAGGCAGAAATTAATCCGGCAGGCTTCGCACCGTTTTGTATTGGAGGCAGACGGACGGCGCGGCGAGCCGGTGCTGGTTTCTCTCGCATACAACCGCCGCTGGCAGGCGCGCTGGCAGGGGAAAAAGGTGCCTCTGCACGCCAGCCACGAACTGCTGCTTCTATACCTCCCACAGGATGGGCGGCAAATCATTGAGCTGGAATTTGGCATTCGTCGAAACGGGGCGCTCGTCGGCCTGGCTGTGGGCCTGAGCCTCTTTGCGGTTCTCCTTTTCTTGCAGCGCAGAAACGAAAGAGCCTGAGAGCGGCGGGGGCTCCATTAAAATGGATTCAATTTTCTCCTTCCGGTTTTCTTTATTCGCATCCTTGCGGTAATGGGCATCCCGGCAATCGCAACTTTTGAGTCTGCACCTTGCAAAAGTTTTGAACCTGCTGCAGGGTTGCTTTTCTGGTCTATGTCTCGTATTGCTTAACAGACCGAAAAATGCCAAATTTTTCCAATTTAGGGCTGTCCAAAAACAGAAGCATTGCCCCAAATCGCCACGCCCGCGGATGCGGGCATCCGGGAGAAACCATCCCTTATGGATTCCCGCTTTCGCAAGAATGGCGCTGAATGGAGGTTTTTGGACCGCCCCCATGATTTTCCAGTCAACTTGAGGCCTTTAGCCCGGGAGGTGTTCGACGGGGATGCCTCGCGTTAGAGATGGTGTTTTCGGTAGGGATGCTTTCGTGTTAAAAGGCAATTTCGGCAAAGACGCCTTTGGCTATATGACCGGTAAAGCTGTCTTCGCACCCTGAGAATCAAGCTGTCCGTTGTCGTTCACCTGACGGATCCATCTTTCCCGAGTCCCAAATAAAAAAGCCCGGCTGCCGGGAGCACCGGAGCCGGGCTGCAATCCCTAAATAAGCCCTAAGCAACCGTGATATCCTTGTCGAGGTAAACATCTTGAATGGCGTGCAGCAGTTCCACGCCTTCTTTCATGGGCCGCTGAAAGGCCTTGCGTCCGGAAATCAGGCCCATGCCGCCGGCCCGTTTGTTGATCACAGCCGTGCGCACCGCCTGCGCTAAGTCGCCGGCGCCGCTGGAAGCACCGCCGCTGTTGATCAATCCGGCGCGGCCCATGTAGCAGCCGATCACCTGATACCGCGTCAGGTCGATCGGATGATCGCTGGTGAGTTCGGTGTAAACCTTTTCGTGCGTCTTACCGAATTTCAACGCCTTAAACCCGCCGTTGGTCTCCGGCTGCTTCTGTTTCACAATATCCGCCTCGATGGTCACGCCGAGATGGTTTGCCTGGTTGGTCAGATCGGCGGCCACATGGTAGTCGGCGTCTTCGGTCTTAAATGCCGAATTGCGCAGGTAACACCACAGAATGGTCACCAGGCCCAGTTCATGCGCATATTCGAACGCTTCAGCCACTTCCATGAGCTGCCGGTTGCTGTTCTCGGAGCCAAAATAGATGGTGGCACCGACGGCAACCGCGCCCATGTTGAATGCCTGTTCGACGCTGGCGAACATGACCTGATCGTACTTGTTCGGGTAGGTCAGCAGCTCATTGTGATTGATTTTTACGATGAACGGGATCTTGTGCGCATATTTCCGCGCCACGGCCCCCAGGACTCCCAGCGTCGAGGCCACCGCATTGCAACCGCCTTCGATGGCCAGCTTCACGATGTTCTCGGGATCGAAATAAATGGGATTGGGAGCAAAGGATGCGCCGGCGGAGTGCTCGATGCCCTGATCGACCGGCAGAATTGATAGATAGCCGGTGCCGGCAAGACGCCCGGTGTTGAACAGCAACTGCAGGTTGCGCAGCACGGGCGTGGGCCGATCGGAATGACCATGTATGCGATCGACAAAATCCGGTCCGGGGAGATGCAAAAGATCGGCGGAAACTTTGGCCTTATAATTGAGCAGATGATCGGCCTCATCTCCAAGGAGTTCAACGATTTTGTTGTTCATATTTCATCCTCCACGAACGATTTGCGGCATGTTCCTATAAGGCGGGTGATTTCATATATGATTCAGGCATGCATCTGAAGCGGATATAAAATAGGCACAGACGCCGTAAAAATCAAGTGAAATAGGGGATGGATGGAGTTAACTTTTGACAACAATTGATCGGTGCTGAGCAGCCGCTCTTAAGCCGTCACTATGATCTGCGGGAGCATTGCCAGACTTTATGGGGGCCGGGTTTACGGAATTTGATTATTTGCAGCTATATTAAAATTAAATGAAGGGCAAGTTAAGGTTGGGTTAAATCACAATGCTGTCATAATTTTTTCTTGATTTTTTATCGTTTTTTATTAGCTTTCTTTGTACTAATTTTCTTCCAGCCTTTTTGAGATATTGGCTTTCGAAAAAAGAGGAGAATAACAACCGAGGAGTTCAGCACGGCTTTTTATTTCTCATTTTTCATTAAACCAATTTTTAAGGAGGAAGGGATGATTTCCAAAGGCAAGGCATTTCTCGTTCTGACCTTCATGGTGTTGCCGTTTAGCTTGTTCGCGGCCAAAGGTCAGATCAAGGGGAAGGTGACCGACGCTTCCACAGGGGAAGGGTTGCCCGGAGCAAACATCATTGTTGAAGGGACAACCCTCGGCGCCGCCTCGGATTTACAGGGGAATTATGTGATTTACAGCGTTCCGCCCGGCACCTACACGGTGAAAGCCAGCTATATTGGCTATAACGTCCTTAAAAAGCAGGTGCAGGTGAACGCGGATGAGACGGTAACGTTGGATTTCTCGCTTGAGCCGCAAGCGCTGGTGATGGAAGGTGTGTATGTCACCGCAAGCCGTGCAAAAGAGCGTGAAACCCCCGTTGCCTTCACCGATGTGGACAAAGAAATTATTCAAGCCAACCTGGGTTCCCGAGATATCCCCCTCGTTTTGAACACAACGCCGAGTGTTTATGCCACGCCGCAAGGTGGTGGTTCGGGTGACGCCCGCATCAACATCCGCGGTTTTGATCAGCGGAATGTGGCGATCATGATCAACGGCGTTCCGGTTAATGATATGGAAAACGGCTGGGTGTACTGGTCGAACTGGGACGGTGTCGGCGATGTGACCTCCTCGATCCAGGTGCAGCGCGGATTGAGCGCCGTGAATCTGGCCGTCCCCTCGATCGGTGGCACCATGAATATTCTGACCGATCCCACGGCGATGGAACGTGGCGGACTGTTCAAGCAGGAAGTCGGTACCGGCGGTTTTCTGAAATCCACGTTTGTTTTCCATAGCGGCATGATCAACGACAAACTCGCTTTCAGTGGCGCGATCGTTCGCAAAGTGGGCGAAGGCATCGTTGATGCAACCTGGACGGACGCCTGGGCATATTATTTCGGCGCCAGCTACAACATCAACCAGAACAACCGGATCGAGCTTTATGCCCTGGGTGCACCGCAGCGTCACGGCCAAAACCTCTATAAACAAAATATCGCAGTGTATGACACCAAATTCGCAGCCTCATTGCCGGATTACGATCCGATGGCGCTGACCAAATATAACCAGGCCGGTCGGCTGTTCAACCAGAACTGGGCGCCGGTGGATCCGAACTACAACGGCAAACAAATGGTCGATGGTAAAGCCTTCGATCGCTATGATAAAAATTTCATCAATGAGCGGGAAAACTTCTACCATAAACCGCAAGTCAACCTGAACTGGTACTCCAAACTGAATGAAAAGCTCGGTCTGTTTACGGTTCTGTATTACAGTGGCGGCCGTGGTGGTGGTACAGGAACCTATGGCCGTGTGGACCGCAAACCCTGGGTGCCGGGCAACAAATGGTACAGAAGTGCCCCCTGGACCTGGGATTGGAACTCCACGATCGCCAAGAACAGCTCTGATCCGGAAGGCCGTTCCCGGGGCATTTTGCGCAACAGCCGCAACAACCAGTGGACGATTGGCGTGATTTCCAAAGCCAGCATCGATTTCAGCCAGAAATTCAAAGCCATCGTGGGCGTCGATTGGCGTACCGCCGAAGTCGAGCACTACCGGGAAGTCCGCGATCTGTTGGGCGGTCAGTACTACCTGGACGTCGATCGCAACGGCAATCCGGTCAGCGATTTCTGGACCATGGAAGATGCCAAGCGTAAACTCGGCGATCGTATCGCTTACAACTTCAAGAACGATATCAACTGGTTCGGCGTATTCGGCCAGGGTGAGTACCGCGGCGAAGTGATCACCGCTTATGGTATGCTCGGCTATTCCACGATCAAATATGTTCACACCAACTACTTCCGGAAAGATGCCAACGGTAACGTGCTGGTGACCGAATCGCCGACGATCGGCGGCATGCAGGCAAAAGGTGGCGCCAGCTACCGTCTCGGCCAGTACGCAAATATTTACGCCAACGTGGGCTATGTCTCGAAAGTGCCGATTTTCGACAACGTGATCAACGACCGTACCGGTCAGCGCGCCGATAATCCGAAAAACGAAAAGTTCACCTCGTTCGAATTCGGCGTGAATTTCACCCAGCCCGAAGCTCAATTAGATGTCAAATTGAGCGCGTATTACACCCTGTGGAAAGACCGTGCCCGTTCGCTGAATGTGACCAACGCGGATGGAACCGAAGGCCTGATCTTCATCACCGGTATGAATATCCTGCATCAGGGTGTTGAGCTGGAAGTGGCGCACCGTCTCAGCCGTTACGTCCGTCTGGATGCGGCCGTGTCGTTTGCCAACTGGTACTACACGGACGACGTGAGCGGTGTGTACAAAGACTATGAGTCCGGCGGCGCGCTTGATGTGCAGTACAACTTCTACGTGAAAGGCCTGAAAGTGGGCGATGCTCCACAAACCCAATTCGCCCTGACCACGACCGTCAATCCGAACCAGGCTTCTGAAGTGAAACTGGTGTGGCGTCATTACCGCGACCACTACGCTAACTGGGATCCGTTCAGCCGCACCAACCCGGATTACCGGAAACAGTCCTGGAAGGTCCCGAACTACAGCGTCGTGGATCTGCACGCGTCGTATAACCTGCCTTTCACCTTCGGCAACCTGCGTCCGAAAGCTTTCTTGCACATCTTCAACCTGTTTGACACGGTGTATATCCAGGACGCAACGGACAACAGCCGTTACAATGCCTGGGATAAAGACAGCGATGCAGATGACGCCGAGGTTTTCATGGGCTTGCCGCGTTACTTCAACGCCGGTATCAGCATCGATTTCTAAAACGGATATTGACAAAGACCGTTCAAAGCGCCCTCACTCCGGGGGCGCTTTTTTTATGGGTTGGCCCCGATTGGCGAAAACATGATCCAACGGTACATCAGAAAGGACGATCCAATGCGAAAATGGCGAGTATGGAGTATCATCGGCGTTGCGCTGATCTTTCTATTGGCCGGACCGCTCCACCCTGCAGACCGCCCCTATGTGATCCTCATTTCTCTCGATGGGTTTCGCTGGGACTATCTGCAGCGCGGCCTCACGCCGAATCTGGAGCGCCTGCAACGGGAAGGCGTCTCCGCGCTTTCGTTGGAACCGGTTTTCCCGACCAAAACGTTTCCCAATCACCTGGCCATTATCACCGGCATGTATCCCGAAAATCATGGAATTATTTTTAACCGGTTTCGTGATCCGTTTTCCGGCAGGTCCTATTCTCTGGGCGATACATCGGCGGTGCGCGATCCGCGCTGGTATTGGGGCGAGGCATTCTGGGAGACGGCCGAGCGGCAGGGCGTCATTTGCGCCAGTTACTTCTGGCCGGGATCGGAAATGCGACCGGCTTACCGCAGTCCAACCTACTTTGAGCATTATGAACATAACAGACCTTACGAAGTGCGGGTGGAGGGCGTGCTGAAATGGCTGCAACTGCCCGAAGCGCAACGACCGCATTTCATCACGTTGTATTTTGACGCCGTGGATTCCAAAGCCCACCGATACGGGACGCAATCCGCCGAAACCGACAGCGCAATCGTGCGTGTCGATCGCATGGTGGGAAGGCTTCTGGACGGCATCGCTGAGCTGCAATTGCTGGATCAGGTCAATGTCATTGTGGTTTCCGATCACGGCATGTTGGATATTCACCCGGAGCGGGTGATCTACCTGGATCGCATTCTTGGCGACACGCCCTGTGAGTTTCAGCAACGCGGCCCGGTGATGATGGTGCAACCGAAACCGGGCTACCGCGAAGAGGCTCTGCGTAAGCTGCGCGCTGCCGGACGCAACTTCCGGGTTTTCACCCGTGAGGCCGTGCCGGATTACTGGCATTTTTCCAATCACCCGTTCATCTCCGACATTGTGGTGGTGGCCGAGCCCGGATGGTTGCTGCAAATCAGCGGCGAGCAGGTGCGCGGTAAAGCCACGCACGGATGGGATAACCACACCATCAGCATGCACGGCATATTTGTGGCCATGGGGCCGAGTTTTAAAAAAGGCTTTAAAACCGGGACGCTGCGAAATATTGATATTTACCCGCTGCTGTGCAAGATTTTGGATGTCAAGCCACGACAAAACATTGACGGGCGTTTGGAGCGGATAGAATTTATTCTGCGTTAATCTGCACCGGCACCCCCAAAATCCAACTGGATTTGCTCCGGGGCGTGGCGGAACAGGTCGGTGCGCAAGGGCGCCGGACGGAGTTTCAATCCGTGCCGGGAACAACTGAGCTCGAACAGGCGCTGGATCATCTGGGCGGTGGGGCCGCGTCCGCGTTTGCGGGTACCAAATTCACACTGATACAGCTCACCTTCGCGCATGGACTGAATCTGATGGATCACCTTATCGGCTTTTTGGGGTACCTGTTTCCGCAACCACTGTACAAACAAGTCCTTCAAACCGTATGGCAGGCGAAGCAGGATATAGCCGGCGTTTTCGGCGCCGGCTCTGGCCGCCTCGCGCAATATCGCGGGAATGTCTCGATCGTTCAATCCCGGGATCACCGGCGCAACCATCACTCCCACCGGCACTCCGGCCTGCGCCAGCCGTGCGATCGCTTCGAGACGGCGTCTGGGACTGGATGTCCGCGGTTCCAAAATCCGGCAAAGATGGTGATCCAGCGTCGTTATGCTGATGTGGACGTGCACGAGTTGGTGATTGGCCAGATCGCTCAGAAGATCGATATCGCGGAGCACCAGCGCATTTTTGGTGATGATACTGACCGGATTCCGGTACTGTAAGAAAACCCGCAAACATGCGCGTGTTAGCTGGAGGCGCCGCTCTACCGGTTGATAACAATCGGTGTTGCCGGAAAGCGCTACCACCTGCGGACGCCAGGCGCGGCTGCGGAATATTTTTTCCAGCAGCACTGGTGCGTCTTTTTTAATCATAATTTTGGATTCAAAATCCAGCCCCGCGGAAAAGCCCAACTGTTCATGAGTGGGCCGGGCATAGCAATAAACGCACCCGTGTTCGCAGCCGCGGTACGGATTCAGGCTGTAATCAAAACCCACATCCGGGCTGTTGTTTTTGGCGAGGATGGTTTTGGAGTGGTCAGTGAAAAATTGAGTGCGCGGCGCCTCGATATCGTCGTATTCAACAAAGATCGACTCGTACCGGTTGGGCGGGTTATGATCGGTGCCGCGTCCTTTGATCATGGCCATGTCAATCTCCGCTATGGTGAACATTTGATAGCTAATTTAACAGAAATGGGTCAGAAATGCAAGAAAAAGGAACGAATGTTCACCTTTTGAGAACCTGACAACGGCAGGCCGGTCGATCATGAAAAATGGGTCGAGGCCGGTTACCGGGGAAGATGCAAAACGGAACTATCACCTCCCCTGGCTCTGTTGAAGCAAACCGTCTGAAAATGGCAAAAGCGGGCTTTTGCTTGCATTTGAAACTGAAAATGAATACAATTCAAGATATGCCGGATCGGAGCGGAAAGCCGCTGTTGTTCAGAATCAGATATGGGGTCGGTGTTCAGCCGATCTGATAAAAAGCCGTTCGGGACGGCCAAAAGCAAAGTTCTGAAAAACCTGCAGGAACAACATGCTCCATCTGTATTTGGTTGATGCCAGTCCATACATTTTTCGGGCGTATTATTCCATCCCTGCAAGCATGGTGGATTCCGAGAATCGTCCGACCAATGCGGTTTACGGTTTTGCCGCGTTTCTGTGTCAGTTACTGGAACAGGAGCAGCCGGAATACATAGCGATTGCTTACGATGAAAGCCTGACGACCTCGTTCCGGAACGAAATTTATCCCGATTACAAAGCCCACCGCGATTTACCACCGGCTGAACTTGAATATCAGATGGAGCGTTGTCAGGAACTGACCCGTGCGATGGGATTGCCGACGTTCGTGGATGACCGTTACGAGGCCGACGATTTGATCGGCACGCTGGCGCACCGGTTGCGGAAGCCCGATGTGCGCGTTGTCATCGTCACGAATGATAAAGACCTTACTCAGCTTTTGCAATCCGGCGATGTGTGGTGGGATTACGCCCGAAATCGCCGGCTGGATATAGATGGCGTTCGCAGGCATTTTGGCGTGACGCCCGAACAAATGGTGGATTTCCTGGCGCTGATGGGCGATAAAGTGGATAATATCCCCGGAGTGCCCGGGATCGGGCCGCAGACCGCGGCAAAGC
This sequence comes from Candidatus Zhuqueibacterota bacterium, assembly GCA_015491485.1. Classification (GTDB taxonomy): domain Bacteria; phylum Zhuqueibacterota; class Zhuqueibacteria; order Zhuqueibacterales; family Geothermadaptataceae; genus Hydrothermovivens. The sequence goes on along the minus strand of WFVT01000084.1, from coordinate 4,075 downwards.
TCTTGCAGGCATTCGGCAGTCTTGAGGAGCTGTTCGCGCGGCTGCATGAACTCCCCGGACACAAGATCCGTGGCGCGACCAAACTGATGGAACGCCTCAAAACCTTTGAATCCCAGGTCTGGCTCAGTCAAAAATTGGCGCGCATTGCCACCGATGCCCCGGTTGCCGATCGTCTTGACGAAGTGCGTTGGCAGCCGGGAGATGCCGAGGCGCTGGAACGCTTATTCAACCGACTGGATTTCGGCACGGGAATCCGCGAACGGATTAAAGCCTTACGGACCTGATTATGAATCGAGCAAGGGGAACCTCATGCGAGAGAAGTTGTATTTTTACAAAGCCAAAGTCGTCAGTGTTTATGATGGGGATACCTGCCGGATGGATATCGACTTGGGGATGAACCTCTGGTTGCGGAATGAACCCATTCGCCTGTACCGGATCAATGCGCCCGAAATCCGCGGCGAAGCACGGCCTCAGGGACTGGCAGCGCGCGATTACCTGCGCGAACTCATCCTTGACCGGGACGTGTTTTTGCAGACGGTCAAAGATAAAAAAGGCAAGTATGGCCGCTATCTCGGCGAGATCTGGATACAGATCGATGGCCAGTACCGGAATGTGAACGATATGATGGTTGCCGCCGGCCATGCGGTTTACAAAGATTACGATTAAGGCTGATTTCGGCCTGGCACGGGAGATAGCGGAAAAAGAGCGGAGATAAGAAAGCAGCGGATTCGTTGGACATGAAAGTTGCAATCATTGCGGATATTCACGGCAACGTGCACGCGCTTGAAGCCGTTTTGCGCGACATCGAGCGGCAACATGTGGATCGGGTCATCGTCAATGGCGATCTGGTCAACCGCGGGCCGAACAATGTGGCGGTGATGGAGCGCATCTGGAACGAGGATTTCATTTTCACTCTCGGCAATCACGATGATCTGGTGCGCATGTGGATCGATCACGACGGCATCCCGGAATCGTGGTACAGTGATCCGTTCTGGAAGGGCACGGCGGTCGTGGCCGAGACCCTGGCGGAATCGGGCTGGCTGGAAAAACTGCGCGGCCTGCCCATGACCCATGAAATCCGCATCGACGGCGCGCCCACGGTGCTGATTTCCCACGGCAGTCCGCGGCATTACCGGGAAGGCTACGGATTTTACACGCCGGACGCATGTTTGGAAGAGATCGCGCGCGAATATCCGGCGGATATTCTGGTCGGTTCACATACGCACCGCACCTACGATCGGCGCATTAACGGGCACCGGTTTCTGAACACCGGCGCGGTGGGGGCTCCCTTCAACCGCGACCCGCGTGCGCAATACCTGTTGCTCGAGCTGGTGGATGGCGAATGGCGGGTGGAATTCCGCGGCGTGGAATACGATCGCGATGCGGCGCTGGCGGCCTTCGAGGAAACCGGCTTCATTGAAAAAGGGGACCTCAGCGCCTATATTTTTCGCGAAGAGTTGAAGTATGCCCGGCCGCTATATGATCCCTTCTGGCGCTGGGCGGAAGCGGAAAACTTGCCCACCAACTGGAAGAGCTGGCAACGTTTCCAGCAGCGTTTCCCTGAACGCTTTGAACCATTGTAGTCGGCATGCTCATCTTGCACTGAGTTGCCATACTTTCCACAGGGAGATCACGCGAGTTGCATGACGCATGCGCCCGGGATGATCCGAAAATGCAACAGGATACTCCACGCTGTTTTGCAAAAACGGCTGGTATAGCACGAAAACGGCGAATGCCTTCGGTGGAGCTTTCCGATGCCGTTCAAACAGCATTCTACACATCCAACTAAAGACAGCAAATCGAAATCAGTTATAAAGGAGGTCGGGAAATGAAATCCATTTATCCTGTCTTGCTGGCCGTTGCACTCCTGTTCACGGCAGGCTGCAAGCAAAGGGAGGGGGAAAATCAACGGCAACCGCAGACGGATGTTGTATCCGTTGAAACGCTGTCCGCCGAGTCCGTTCCGCAGATCGCTGCCGTCGGGGATTCCATTGCCAAAACCCTGCTCAAGACGCTGAAGCAAGAGTTGCTCAGCGCTATCGAAGTATCGGGGCCGGTCGGTGCCGTTGAGGTATGCAATGTCAAAGCGTTGCCGCTGACTGAGACGGTGGCCCGGCAGGCCGGTATGCCGGTTTCGGTGAAACGAACCTCATTGAAAGTCCGAAATCCCCAGAACCGGCCCGACTCGCTGGAATTGAACGTCTTGCGCATCTTTGAGCAGGCCAAAGAAGCCGGTTCGCCGCTGCCGCCCAACGTGATCCAAAAAATCGTGCAAGGCGACACCGTCAAATTTCGGTATTACAAGCCGCTGGAAATCGCGCCGTTATGTGTCAACTGCCATGGCGAACCGGAATATCTCTCCCGGGAATTGAAAGCACGACTAAAGACATTGTATCCTGAAGATCGGGCGGTGGGTTACAAAGTCGGCGATTTCCGCGGGGTGATTCGCGTGGAAATGGTGCAGCCCGGGGCCGACTAACCGTGTGAAGGCCGGAAGGGGAAAAGCGGCGCTAAAATCACAATTTTCGAACGCAAAAAAGAAATCGACGGAAAGGGGAGAGCATGCAGGCGGTCAAGATTGTTGCGCTTTGCCTGGTTTGCCTGACGGTGGCGCTGGCGGTGATTGGCCTTTTTACGCCGGGGGAATACGAGGTGGTGCGGCAAACGGTCATTCAGGCGCCGAGAGACAGCGTCTTTGCATTTTTGCGAATGCTGAAAAATCAGGAGCGATTTTCGGCCTGGGCGGATATGGACCCTGCCATGGAGCGCGATTATCGCGGCACGGACGGCACGGTGGGGTTTGTGATGGCGTGGCGGAGTCAAAATGAGGATCTCGGCAGCGGTGAGCAGGAAATTATCCATATTACCGAAGGGGAACGGATCGACCACGAATTGCGGTTTTTCGAACCGTTCGAGACCACGGCAAAACTTTATTGGCTCACCGAGGCGGTCGATTCCGCCGCCACCCGCGTGACATGGGCCTTCCGGGGACATCTATCCTTCCCGCGGAATTTGATGCTTCATGTGATTGATATGAACCAAAAAGTCGGCGAAGACCTGGAGCGGGGCCTGGGAAAGTTGAAAGCGCTGATGGAAACACCTCAATAGTGGGCGGATGCTCTATCTCAGACCGCACACATCTATCTCCCAAAGCGGTGCACTGAAAATGGATGGAAACGCCGTCGGACGTCTGCGGTCCATCGCCGGCCAAAGACCGGGCTGACGGCGCAGGAGAAGGGCGTGGCGCAGTTGCCGGCGGCAAGGTTCGGCCCCGCGGTGAAGGTGATCCCGCCACTGCATTTGAAGACGGTGAAAGAGAAGACGGTGGGGAAAATCGCTGAATGGGGCGGAAATGACACGATCCATCCCTTTCCTTGAGAAGAGGAAATTCATAGAGCCTCAGGAGTCCCTGGGTTTCCGCCGCGAATGCTTCAGCAATTTCTTGTCGAAACTTAAAATCTCGCCTCCATGGAATTCACTATAGCTGTGTAAAAGGCAATCCACAAAATCCAGATTGTGGGTTTCGAAAGTATCAAGGGCATCCAAATAGATGCTCTTGTTGGGCATCCGAATCCCTTTAAGAAGGAGAATCTTTTTTAAGAGAGAGGCGATGAAAGGACGCTCCACGCCGTAAACCCCTTTCAGCACGTAAACGCATTCCACCAGCACCGATTCCGGAAGCAGCGCCTTCATCTCATTGTTTTCTATCTGGGCCATAATACGCTCTGCTTCCTGGTAAAGGCCCTCATCATCCCGGGTCAGGAAACGGATAATGACGTTTGTGTCAATCAGATAGATATTTTTCTCTGACATGATCTTCCCACGCCGTGGATTCTTTTTCTTTTTGAGAGGCATCAGTAACGTATTTTTTCAAAATGCCGCCCAGCTCGAGGATCGAAGGGGCAGGCCGGAGAATCAGCTCATCGCCCTTGAGCTCCATTTCCACGTAATCAGTAGCCCACTGATCCCGAATTTTTTTCGGAATAGCGATCTGACCTTTTTGTGAAAGTCTGGTTTTATATTTTTTCATTTTTTTATTCCCTTTCTTGTTTTTCTTTTAAAGATAGTATTTATC
>WFVT01000083.1 GCA_015491485.1 Candidatus Zhuqueibacterota bacterium | reverse complement strand
CTCATCGGCGCCGGCTCGGTGGTGACCAAGGATATCCCCGACAACATGGTGGCGGCCGGCTCGCCGGCCAGGGTCATTAAACGCATCGACGAACTGACCTGCCCGCCGGGATTTTTCGAACGGCCGTACGTGTGGGAACCGTACCTGCTCGGCGAAAAGGACCGCTGAGCGAGCGTTTGTCTCCTGTTCGACGATCCGTGCACGCGGCCGCTATCAGGCCGGTGCGCCCGAATGCATCATAAAATCCAAAACCAAGTATCCAAGTCTCCGCGAACGGTATGCCTGAAACGACGATCCGCGAAAAACGCTTCCTCGGACGTAATATTGATGAACTGCCGCTGGTTTCGGTGGTCATCCCCATGTACAACGAAGCCCGGAACATCCGTCGCTGCGTGGAGTCCATTCTCGGGCAGACCTATCCCACTGAACGGCTCGAGGTGATCGTCGTGGACGGCATTTCCGACGATGGCTCGCGCGACATTCTGAAAGAGCTTTCCGAAAAGCACGAGAACGTGCATTTCTTCGACAATCCGCTGCGCATCACGCCGCGGGCGCTGAACATCGGCATTCAGAACGCCCGGGGTGATGTGATCATCATCCTCGGCGCGCACACCAAGATCAATCCCGATTTTATCGAACGCAACATCGAGCTCATGTTGGAGCGCGGCGAGGTGTGTACCGGCGGCACGCAAATCAACATCGGCGATACCTACTGGCAGCAGGCCATCGGCATCGGGATGGCGTCCAAATTCGGCATCCCCACTGCCCCGTACCGCTACGAAACCAGTGAGCGCTACGTGGATACCGTGGTGTACGCCGCTTACCGCCGCGACATCCTCGAAAAAGTCGGCCTGTTCGAGGAAGACCTGCACATCGCCGAGGACGCGGAGCTGAACTGGCGCATCCGGCAGGCCGGGTTCAAGATTTTCTTTTCGCCCAAAATCGTGTCGTACTACTACCCCCGCCCCAACCTGCGCAAGCTGTTCAAGCAGTTTTTCAATTACGGCCTCATGCGCGTGAACGTCATCAAGAAACACCCGGATGCGTTCCGGTGGCTGCACATCCTGCCGGCCGCCGCGGTGTTCGGCGGCCTGCTTCTGGCCGGGCTGTCGTTTGTGAACGTGCTGTTTCTGTACATTCTGCTCGGCGCCGTAGGGCTGTACGGTGCGGGATTGCTGGTGGGGGCGCTGGTGGAAGCGCGCCGCCACGGCTGGAAATACTTTCCCGCTCTGCCCGCCGTGTTTTTCACCCTGCACGCCAGTTTCGGCATTGGTTTCATCATCGGCATGTTCAAATCTCAGAAATGGGGCGGCGCCATGCCGCTCTGGGCCGAGCGGCTGCTGCTGTTCATGAGCGACTACATCGCCGTCAATTCGGCCTTCTGGGTGTGGGCCAATCTGCGCTCGGAGCTCGGGCTGTTTGCGGCAACCCAGTTCCCGACGGGATTTTATTTATCCAACATCATTTTTCTGTTCTGGTTTTTCCTGTTTCTGTTTTTCGGCATGTACAAAACCTGGGAAGCGCAAAGCCGGATCGATGAGTTCATTCAGGTGATGAAGGCCGTATTCTGGGGCGTGCTGCTGATCTATCTGATCACGTTTGATATCGAGCGCGATTTGCCCAATCCGCTACCCGGTAGCCGGTTGCTGCTGCTGTCGTACTGGGCGATCATGGTGGCGTTCGTCGGCACGGGACGGTTTCTGCTGCGCACGTTTCAGCGCAAGCTGCTGGAGCTGGGCATCGGGCTGCGGCGCACGCTGATCGTGGGCTGGGGGCGGAAAGCGTACGAGCTGTTCGAGAAGGTCACGCGGTTTCCGGCCCTGGGCTACCGGGTGGTCGGTTTTGTGGCGCCCAATGCCGCCAACGGTCGGCTGGATTACCGCGGTGTGCCGTTGCTTGGCACCATCGACCGGCTGGCGGATATCGTGGCAGAGAACCAGGCCGAGGAAATCCTCATCGCGCTGGAAAATTCCGACCGGAAACGCATTTACGATGTCATTGCCAAAACGGACGGGCTGCCGGTGCGGCTGAAAATCGTGCCGGATTTGTACAGCATCATCACCGGGCAGGCGCGCACCAATCAGATTTACGGCTTTCCGCTGATCGAAATCCTGCCGCAGCTCATGCCCACCTGGGAGAAGCGGGTCAAGCGGCTCATCGATGTGACCGTAGCGGTGGCGGTACTGATCCTGGGGCTGCCGCTGTGGCTGGCGGTGGCGCTGCTCATCAAACTGGACAGCCCCGGCCCGGTGATTTACAGCCAGGAGCGCGTGGGCCAGAACGGCCGGCTGTTCAAGATTTACAAATTCCGCAGCATGGTACAGGATGCCGAAAAGATGACCGGTCCCAAATGGGCGGAAAAAGACGATCCCCGGGTCACGCGCGTGGGTCGATGGATCCGCAAGCTGCGCATCGATGAGATCCCGCAGTTCTGGAATGTGCTCAAGGGCGAGATGAGTCTGGTGGGGCCGCGGCCGGAGCGGCCGTATTTCGTGGAAAAGCTCAAGAAAGAGTTGCCGCTGTATTCGCGCCGACTGCGTGTGCGGCCGGGCATCACCGGCTGGGCGCAAATCAAAGGCGCTTACGATCAAACGATTGATGATGTGAAACAGAAATTGCAATACGATCTCTTCTATCTGGAAAACATGTCCCTGCGCATGGATTTGAAGATCATTTTGAATACGATTTACGTGATGCTGCGCGGGAAAGGCCAGTAGTCGGATAGGCTCCTCTCATGCACTCCCCGCAACCGACTGTCGCTGACACGGGACAGGCGCAAAGCCCCCTTTTCAATGCCCGTTCTTGAGGTTTCCTATTTCACAGAACCGCTGTTTTTTGGGAGACGCAAACCGATTTTCCGGGCTACCTCGTATTATTTGTTCAAACCGAAACTTTTGCAAGTTGAGCTGAGTTGAAAAAACACCTATCCAGAATTCGATAGACCATTCGAGGGCCTCATGAAAAACTCAGGCCTTACGTTATTGATAATGCTTTTGCCCGCTGTTTTGTCTGCTGCCGGGATGGGGCATCAGCATTTCGATTTGATTCGGGAACAGCAGAGCCGGTTGTTTCAATCCGATTCCATCCGCACGGAACAGCAATATTTCCAATCTCTTGCCGCCGCAGATGAAACGACGTTTCAATTTCAATTTGAAACCGAATTTTTGTTGCTACTGGATGATCCCCGGTTACAGGAATATCAAAAGCTGCCCTCCCTGTTAGCGAAAAAACGCTACATCATCGATTATTGGAAAGCGTCGAATCCAAATCCCCTTTTGGATGAGAACGACTGGCTGAAAGACTTTTTACAGCGACGCCGGTATGTGCGCCGGCATTTTGCCATCAGTCGCCCACCCTACTTTGACGACCGGGGAAAATATTATCTAAAATACGGGAAACCGTTCCGCCGGTATGTGGACCCGGCAGGTTATCAGAGAGTCGATTTGAACAGCGTGCTTTCCGGCGTGCGGATAGGTCAGGCTGCGGAACGGTACATCACCATTCGGTTGAACGAAAGCTGGTCCTACGAAAATATTCGGCGCAATTTTGTCGTGCATTTTATGAAAGACGGCGAAGGATTTCGCGAAATTGATGATTTGATCGATGTTGTGGAATTCATCAACGGCCGCGGCAAGTACGATGTGGAGGTCCTGGCGCAAATCTGGTACAGCCTGCTCCTCAGGCGCTCTTACCTGTCGCATGGATACCAGGTCGCTCAGGACAAAATGCGCTGGATCCAGGAAGGGCGGGAGCATCTCAAATTGGGGTACGATCAGGTGCTTGCAACCCCGTATTTTATCAAAGATGAATACGAAAAATCCCGCCGTCTTGCCATCAAAGAAGCCCCCCATGTGGCTTATGAACCGGTTGATGCCGTCAACCGGCTGAAATTTTTGCACCGCATCCATCAGTTTAGTGCGGGGCGGGATCAAACGCGATTGGTGATCGATTTTTGGTGGCCCATACCATCACGAACGCTCAAACAGTGGGAAGAGCAGCCGGGGGATTCCTTCACCGTGGCGTTCAGCGCTTTGTTCCGCGACTCCACCTTCAATGAGGCCGATCGGCAAGCATTCCACCTGCGGGGGTTACGGGCAGATGTATTGACACAAAAGAAGCCTGTTCTTTCTGGCAGCGTTCAGCTTGTCGTGCCGGTACAAAACGGCGAATTAACGGTTCAGATTGAAGATCGGATATTGAATCAGCTCGGCTTTGAGCGCCGGACTTTTGCGGTGCGTGATTTCCGCAGCCCGGAACTTCAGATCAGCGATGTCCGTTTCCTTGCCGAACCGGCAGCCGCTTCCGGGTTCAATTTTCCGCAAACGGATATCGATAGCCGGAAGCTTATACCTTATCCATTCCCGTTCGTCCAGCGCGCGTTGCCGTCTTATATCTATTTTGAAATATACCATTTGCCGGAGACATCGGGAGAGCGGTATGAGGTCGAGTACAAAATCCGTTTTGTCGGCAGCTCCGGCAATGTGGTGAGACGATTTCTGGGGATTTTCAGCGGCAAAAAAAGCGCCATTAGTGTACGGCATGAACGCCCCATCCTCGAGTCCACCGCCCGGGAACGGCTCATGCTGGATTGGCGTCAGCTCAAATCTGGCAGGTATCGCATGGAAATCACGGTACGGGTAAGCCATTCCGCGGAGCTTGCCCGCACGACGTATGATTTTGAGCTGCGTTGAAGCCGTTTTTTGCCGGATTCAAACCATGACCGTCGCCGCCTCGAGGGGAACGATAGAATGAAAAACAGGACCCGGGGAATCCGGGACAAATCACTTGACTTGTTCAAGGGGCTGTTGTATATTTGGCAAAATTTGTTTGCAGTACATGACGGGCGGACTTTTTTAAACGCGACACCCACCCAAGGGTAACCAGCAAAAGGAGGCCTTATGAAACGTGTAATGGCGGTTTTGGTCGGTGCTGTGGTGCTCATTGCAATCGGCGTGACCTACTATCCAGCCTCTTCGAACACGAAGGTCGCCGAAATCAGCGTGCCTGATATGATGTGCGAAAACTGTGTTGAGCACGTCAAAAGTGCTCTTGTCAAGGTCAACGGCGTCGAGGAAGCAGAAGTGCTGTTAGATACCAGGACGGCACGGGTGGTTTACAACGCCGAAGCAACCACAGAAGAGGCACTTTTGAAGGCCATTCAGCAAGCTGGCTACGCCAAGGGAACGGAAGCGAAATCCGAATGCAATGTGGAAAAGGAAAAGACCGAAGCCTGTTTGGATGAGACCAAAACAAAAAGCTGTCCGGAAACCAAAGAGCAAACCAAAACTTGATTTTTCCAAAAATTTCACCCAGTTGTCAAGCGAGATCCCCATCTCGCTTTTTTTGTTTGGGGGATACAAAGGATTGGCATGCTGGACTGCCAGATAGAAGCTCGATGCGCCATCCGGTGGTCACTCCCATCAGACTTGATTCGCGGTTGAACAGGCTGATCGTACCGGCAAATATCTGGAATTGTCGGTATGAATTCATCGGGGTTGGATTTGGACGACAAGCGCCGATCTAAAGCATTGAGAGGATAAAAAGTGGGTCCGGCGAATGGGACGACGCTGGGAACGGAAGCCATGCGCGATTCCGTTAAAGGACCTGGAACTGGAACGGAAAGAAGCATTGACCATATTTTTCCATGAAAAAGCAATTCGTCATAGGCATTCTCATCAGTGCGGTGTTTTTGTACCTGGCTTTTCGCCGTGTTGATTTGCCCGAAGTGATTGCTGCCCTCGAGCAGGCAAACTATTGGTGGCTTCTGCCAGGCATCGGTTTTATGTTCATCAGTCTGGTGATCCGTGCCTACCGCTGGCGGTATTTCATACAGCCCATTCAGGATGTGCCTTTTAAGCCGCTCTTTTCAGCCATGATGATCGGCTACATGGCCAACAATGTCTTCCCGCTGCGTCTCGGCGAAGTGATGCGGGCTCTGGCCATCGGCCGGTCGGCAAAGATTTCCCGCGCCGCCGCTTTCGCCACCATCATTGTTGAACGCATCATCGACATTCTCTCGCTGCTGGTCATCCTCGGTTTCACGGTATTTTTCCATGACTTCCCTCCGGAAATTCAAAAAGCCGGTCTGGCGATCTTTTTTGGCGCTCTTGCGGTTGTCCTGTTTATCGTATTCCTCATGGAAAAAACCGAAGCCACCCTGCACTGGGTCGGCGTGTTTACCTCTCCTTTGCCGGACCGCGCCAAGCAGTTTATTCAGAGATTGTTGCGCTCCTTCCTCACCGGCTTTGAGGTCTTTCGGCAGACGCATCACTACGTGGCAATCATTTTACAAAGTCTGGTGCTGTGGGTGTTATATGCCGGCATTATTTACGTGACTTTCCTGGCGTTTGATATTCAGCTGGAAAACGATACCATTTTTGTCGCCAGCCTGGTCATTCTGGTCATGATCAGCATCGGTATTATGATCCCGTCCTCTCCCGGATTTGTTGGTACCTATCACTACCTTGCCATGCAGGGACTGGCCCTTTTCGGCGTTCCCGAAGCCGATGCACTGAGCTTTGCCATCATATTGCACATCACCAACTACATTCCCATCACCCTCGTCGGTCTGTATTACTTCTGGAAAGAAAACATGCATTTCCGGGATGCGCTGGAAGAATCCGACGCGATCGAGCCGGTGCCTCCGCTGGAACCCTCGGCGGCCGATGAAACCAATGCCCAATCCAGTTAACCGGTGGTGCCATGCCCAAGCGCGTATTAATGATTTTCGTTGACGGCGTCGGCATCGGTAGCGACAATCCGGAAAGCAATCCATTCGTCCGGTTTGCAGATCCTTTCTTGCCGTTCAGTGAAACCCATTGGCAAAAGGAAGTGCCCTATTCGGGCGTCATCGTGAAAACCGCCGCGGATATGGGCGTCGCCGGCCTGCCACAAAGCGCAACGGGGCAAACGGCGCTGTTTTGCGGCGTGAACAGCGCGCAGGCCGTGGGAAGGCACATCGCCGGCTTTCCCACCCCGACTCTGCGCAAACTCATCGATGCCCACAGCATCTTTTTGCAATTGAAACAGCGGGGCAAAACCGGCACCTTTGCCAACGCCCTGAGCGAGGACTATTTTCGCCTTCGTGGCGAACGCATTTCCGCCACCACTCGATCACTTCTCGCCGGCGGCTTTCCGCCGCGAATGCTGGATGCATTGTGGCAGAAGCGTGCCGTCTCTCACGATCTCACCAACGAATTTTTGGCCGGAATGGGATTAGAGGTTCCGCGTTTCACCGTAGAACAGAGTGCGGAGATCCTTGCCGACATCCTGGATGAGGTGCATTTTTGCCTGTTCGAGTTTATCCTCAGCGACCGCGCCGGGCACCGGCAGGACTTCAATGCCGCCGGGCAAGTGATTCACAAACTATCCATTTTATTACAGCGCCTGCTGCCCCGTTTAACTCTCAGCGAGGTGACCGTGATTCTCACCAGCGACCACGGCAACATGGAAGACCTGTCGGTCAAAACTCATACCCGGAATCCGGTGCCTGCCCTGCTGTGGGGAGCCGGTCGCGACTTTCTGGCGGATCGGATTCAAAAAATCGAAGACATCACCCCGGCAATTTTGAGCTGGCTCGATACTGACTGAACCGGTCAGCTCAGCCGGGTAGCCTAAAATTTTCCGGGGACCCGACGATGATTGGGATGAGATGAGAACACCAATCCACATGCATTGGCGATGGTTGTGCCTGCTCGCTTTTGCCCTGCCGGTACCGGCAGCCGGCCAGTTCCGTTATCTTGAGATAACGCCGCAGGCTTCCTATTATGAAATTTACGTCGGCGATCGGCTCGTGGGTGAAGCGTCTCTGATCATCCGGCCGGTTTCTCCCGATTCCCCGGATACGCTCCTGTACCAATGGAAAACCGGAGGGATATTGGCACAGGATTTTCAAGTTGCATTTGTGAAAAGCCCCAATTTGCAGCCACTCTGGTCCAATTTTCTCACCCAGCGCGGGACCATCCGGACTCATGTACAGACCCGGTACCGGAAAGGCATCGCCGAAGGAGAAATTGTCCGTACCCCTTCCAAATCCAAAGCCCGTCGATTCCGCGTTGCCGTCCCCGATACGATTATCGATTTGGGATTGATGCGCCTGGCGGTACGGCTCGCTCCCCTGGACATCAACCACGTTGTCAAATTCCCGGTGTTGGATGTCCGCGAGGGCCGGGTGGTACCCGGCAAAGGATGGGTATCGCGCCTGGTGGAGGTGTCTGTTCCTGCCGGTACGTTTCTCTGTTACCGGCTGGAAATGTTCACCGGGGTGGCGCAGGAAGTGGACTTCATCGAAGCACGGCCGCCCCACCGGCTGGTTCGCCAGATCTTCCCCGCCGTGGATGTGGACATCCGTTTGGTCAGGTGATTCATTTGCAAAAGAAGATAAAAATCGATCCCAACGCCATTGCGGTGATGTTTTCAGTGCGCTGGAACCGGATATTGCAGGCTGTCCTCTGCGAATACCGGGCTCCCGGCTGCGAATTTTAGGAACCGCGCAGGTCACGGAGATACCCGGCGCGATTGCGACGTTCCGGTTTCATTTAAGGTACATTATGGTGCTACAAGCATATCACGCCTGCGGCGCCTGGCCATTGGATGGCTGCTCACGCCCCAACACCGTCCGTGAAGACGGCTTTTGCGATGGGATGAGTGACCACACCCGACTGGAGACCGTGTGAGATCGATCATCCGGGCGGAAACCGTACAGCGGTGACATGATTGCAGAAAAATACGCCAAAATTTAAAACCGCGTAGGAGCGAGATGTCCTCTCAGCGCTCTTAGCATTCACCGCGGTTCCCTTCCTCTAAGAAATCAGAGTTTTCCGGTGTAACGGCCGGTCCGCTGCAACATTCCATTGCAATCCTGCGGACAAATTGTTATGTTTTGACCTGTGCAAAATCGGATTGCTGAACCATGCGCCCAACGGATTTTCGCTGAAAGGAAGATTCATGACCGTATTACTGCTTTCTACTTATGAACTCGGCCATCAGCCGTTCAATTTAGCCTCGCCCGCGGCTCATCTTCTGGCGGAAGGCATCGACGTCCACTGTCTTGATCTCTCGGTGCAGCCTCTGGATGAGTCGCTGGTACGCCAGGCTGATGCCGTTGCCATTTCCACTCCGATGCACACCGCCCTGCGCATCGGCCTGAAGGTGGCGCGGCGCGTCAAAGCGCTCAATCCCGATGCGCACCGGGTGTTTTACGGCCTGTATGCCGGCCTGAATGCGCGCTATCTTCTGGACACGATCGCCGATGCGGTGATCGGCGGCGAATACGAACAATTTTTAGCCCAGTGGCTGAAAGCACTGGCTTCGGGCCGGCGCGATGGCGTACCGGGTGTGGTCACGCAAACCGGCGGTCAAATTCTGTATCCCCGCCAGACGTTCCTGCGCCCGGCACGGCATCTGCTGCCCCCGCTGGATCAGTACACGCGGTTGAGCTATCGTGGTAAGCTGCATCTGGTGGGCTACGTCGAAGCCAGCCGTGGCTGCGCGCACAAGTGCAAACATTGCCCGATCACCCCCGCTTACGACGGCCGGGTACGCATCGTTCAAAAAGAAGTGGTGCTGGCGGATATCGAGCAACTGGTGGAGATGGGAGCTCAGCACATCACGTTTGGCGACCCTGACTTTCTCAACGGGGTGCGCCATTCCATGGCCATCGTGCGCGAGATGCACCAACGCTGGCCGGAACTGACCTTTGATTTTACAGCCAAAATCGAACATCTTCTCGAATATCACGACCTTTTGCCGGAGTTGCGGCGACTGGGATGTTTGTTCGTGGTGTCAGCGGTGGAGTGTGTACAGGATCGTACTCTGGCGCTTTTGGATAAAGGCCACACCCGCGCGGACGTGGAAGCCGCGCTGCGCCTCATGCAGCACGCGGGCATCGCGCTGCGGCCCTCGCTGATGCCGTTCACTCCCTGGACCGGCGTGCAGGACTTCATTGAACTGCTGGATTTCGTGGCCGAAAACGGTCTGGTGCCGAACATCGATCCCATCCAATATTGCATCCGCCTGTTACTGCCGCCGGAATCGCCGCTGCTCGATCTGCCCGAGCTGGCGCCTTATCTCGGCGCGTTCGATGAGGAAAAGTTTTCCTACGAATGGCGCCATCCCGAGCCGGAAGCCGACGAACTGCAGCAGCGGGCATGGGATACAATAGAGCGCATGCTGGCGGAAGGACACAGCAATGCGGCGATTTTCGCGCGCATCCGGGAAATTGCCGGCGAATTTGCCGGCTGCGATCATTCGGCATGGCTGCATATCGAAGAGCCGGATATTCCCCCACCGCGGCTGACGGAAGACTGGTTCTGCTGAGCGGAGCCCCGTCGGGACCAGTTGGTCTCTGAAGTCGATGCCGTACCGGGCATCTAAATCCCATCTACCACAGAAAGACTGGGCAAAATGTCGAAGCGCAATTTTGCATGTGCGGCTTGCAGCGCTTCGACCACCGCCTCGGGCGAGGCTCCACGGGCAAACATAAAGCCAAGATAGCTCGAGCCCTCGGGGAGGGGAATCAATTCGTGATTCAGGGGGAAGGTGATCTGCACATCCACAATGCCGGGCACGGCTCGTGCTTCCTCGACGCCGTGCACGTGCTTCAAGACGCCCTTTTCCGGAATCGGAATCATCATGACGCCGCTGGCCTGCTGCTGTAGCGACAGATCCGCCGGCGGCTCGCCCAGCGCATGCCGAAGCACCAACTCTTCCAAACTCATATCACTGGCAAATCGCAGCGCCCGGGAGCACAGCCCGCCAATGGTGCGCGGCGCGATTTCCAGCAGGAAAATGCCTTTCGGATTGATTCGTACCTCGGCGTGAATGGGCCCGTGGTGCAATCCCAGCACGCGGCAGGCGGATTCGAGTGTGGCTTGCAGCCGCTGTCGGCTTTCCGCCGGCAGCCGGGACGGAGTCACGTAAATTGTCTCTTCAAAATAGGGGCCGATCAGCGGCTCCGGTTTGTCGAAAATCGTCAGGAGATGCACCTGCCCCCGGGTCAGAATTGCCTCAACGGCATATTCATCGCCGGGAATGTAATCTTCGATCAAAATATAACGGAACGCCCGGTTGCAATGCTGCGTCATTTCCGGTTGCTCCAGCAAATGCCGGATGCGGAGAAAGGCATGCACAAAACCGTCCGGGTCATCCGCCCGAATCACCCCCTGGCTTCCGGAGAGCATGAGCGGCTTGAGCACGCAGGGAAAACGAACTTGGGATAGAATGGCTTCCGGAGGCTGGTGGATGGCAGCCAGATGGAATGGCGGCGACGGCAAGCCGGCTTTGGCCATGGCATGCCGGAACATGAATTTATTGCGGGATTTGCGAATGGCGGAAGGACGGTTAAAGGGCAGGCCAAGCGCCTGTGCAACTCTGGCCGCGGGAATGGCCGCAGCGTCATCCGCGGCCAGCACAGCGCTGATGGATTGAATATCGATCTGTTCTTTGATTTGGGTTACCGTCCGATCCGGGTGGGAGAACGATACCGCCACGACGTTTTCTTGCGGATACATGTCCGCCAGGATTTTACAGCGGTCCGAAGCCAGGATGACATGAATATCCAGCTTGCGGGCGGCCGCCAGAAAATCCTGCAAGCGGTATGTTCGTTTCGGTGCGAATAAAAGGATTTGCTTTGACATCCCGGACGACACCCGCGGCTCTTTTAAATCCAACAATGGCGCCGCCATTATTTCTTGGACGGCGCCTGCGGCACATATCCCGGCGGCAGTTCTGCGCCTTCACCGAAAAAGTAAGCTTCCATCTGCTGATCCAAAAACTCCTGTGCTTTCGGATCGGCCAGATTCAGGCGGTATTCGTTGATCAGCATGATTTGATGCTGCAGCCACATCTTCCAGGCTTCTTTGGAGACGTTTTCGAAAATGCGTTGACCGAGCTCACCCGGTTGGGGCGGTTCTTCCAGGCCTTCCAGTTCTTGTTTGAGTTTGACGCAGAATACTTTTCTCGCCATAATTCCCTCGGTTGATTTTATTATCCTTCAATGCCGAAACGCTCGGCGATTCGTCGATTTAATTTGCCTTTACGATAATAATATTTTATTAATTTCACAAGAGAAAACATCGGCTATGAATCATTCACTGGATCGCTTCTTCCAGCTCCCTGGCTGGTGCATTTCACCTCATAACCCGGTTGGCACCCCTTGCTGGCGATGGCATCTCCAACAGGGGAAATGCCCGATACATCGTCATGGTCGTGTGAGAAGCGCGCTTCTGCTGATTGGCATTTTCACCGACCCTCCGCGGAGATTGGAAGACGATCGCGAGTCATTGTCTTTCTCAAGCAAGAGACCGAGATTCCCTATCATGATCATCAAGCCGCTTCATACCTGGGACATTTCCCCGCAGGAGGCCGTTCAGTTGCAACAGCAGCTCCGCAAACAGGTGCAGATCAGGCCGTTATCGCAGCCCGTGCGCTTGCTTGCCGGAGCCGATGTTTCGTACAGCCGCCACGACCAAACCGCTTTCGGAGGCGTGATTGTGATGGACATTGAATCAGGCAAAGTGATTGAGGAAGTGGTGGTATGTCACCAGGTGTCTTTCCCTTACATTCCCGGCTTGCTTTCATTCCGAGAAGCCCCCGTTTTATTAGCTGCATTCGCCGAGTTGCGGACTGTTCCGGATGCCGTCTTGTTTGACGGCCAGGGGATTGCACATCCGCGCGGATTGGGGATTGCCAGCCACATGGGCTTGTGGCTGAATCTGCCCACAGCCGGATGCGCCAAAAGCAGACTGGTGGGCGATCACCGTCCCGTCGGTGCGGAAAAAGGAGCCACCTCGCCGCTGGTGTACCGCGGTAACAGGATCGGGGCGGTTGTGCGAACCCGGAGCCACGTCAAGCCGGTATTTGTGTCGCCCGGCCATTGGATGGCCATTGATGATGCAATCGCTCTGACGTTGCGTTCTACCAGCCGCTACCGACTGCCTGAACCGATCCGGCGGGCGCATGGATTGGTAAACCAACGAAGACGTGAATACGAAGGATAGCGATCATTCACTTTTGAGGACGTTAAAATGAAGACGGCGAGATGATGCTGGCTTCAGCTACCCCCTGCCGCAGCACTTGCTGCAATACGGCCTGCGCCTGGCGTTCCGACTGAAATTGCCCCACATACACATGATACCGGCCGTCGGATTCATTAATATAGCCGTTGATGCGCTTGCTGTGCAACTCTGCCAGTCGCGCTTCCGCCATGCTATAGCTGTCGTAACTTCCCGCCCAAACGAAATAGGTGCTGGCGCTGCTGCTTTCAGGGGGTGGCGCAGAAGATTCCGACGAACTTCCCGGGAAAATAATTTTAATCCGGGGGAACTCCACCTGCCGGGCGCGTTCCTTGAGCGTTCCCTGTTTGCTTCCCATCATAAATGCAATGTAAAACAGGGCGATATAAAAAAGCCATCTTGCGATGAAGACGACGAATTTACCGACCAACAAATAGAATTTGTCCGATTTTTCACTCGAAGGCACGGCCGGTCCTCTAAGCTACTACGGTGGCGATTGGGTTAAGGGCCTGTCCACATTTTTGCTTATGGCGAGATGATTCTGGCTTTGTCAAAGCCTTTATCACGAATGCGTTTGAGATCCGCTTCCGCCTGACTTCGCGAACCATAGGAGCCGGTAATGACGTAATACTGGCCTTTTTGAGGTAATATACGCCCACTGATCCGTTTTTGCCGCATCTCATTCAAAAGCCGCTCGGCCGATTCATAGCTCCGCGAAGCGCCAACCAGAATGGTCATATAGCTCACATCCGGTGTCCCGCGCGTGCCTGTGGGACTGTATTCTCCCAACACGATGGATGGGATGGCTTTGAGTTTCTCTTCCCAGCTTCCTTCCATTTCACCCATCGTGTAAATGAGATAGGCAAGCCCGAAAATCAACGCCCATTTCAGGACTTCCCACGAAAATTGTAGAAACTTTGCGATGGCCTTACCAAGCTTATCCCACACGGTGCTTTCCTATCGTTTCATTCAACTTCCTGTTTCTTCACCTCCCTCACTTTTCCTCAGCCTCCGGAACATTGTTTCCAATAAAGGAAAACCAAAAAGCCAAGTCCGGCTTTGCATAAGAACTCAATGAACTTGTCAATCGGCTTTTTTGGCGGGGGCTTCGGAGGGCCCTTCACAAGTTTCACCGTTGCATTCCATTCTTCCGCCATTCATCCCCCCGGGATTGGATGAGATGTTGAGCTTGATAAATGCTAAAAAATCAAAAAGAAAAAAGCAAGGAAATTCGGTGGGAATGAGGAACAGGCCTTCCCGCCGGAATATCCCCGGGACGGAATATGTTCAGAAAGCGCCTGCGCCGTCGGTGATGGTGAAAATTGCCTTTTTGCCGCTTCTCAATCAGAAAAACGATCCGGTTAAAGCCGGAGATTCACAAGAAATGCCATCAACTGCTGATTTCGCTGACGATCCGGCCGCGATAGCCGGCCTGTCTGAGCCTGCGCAAATAGTACTGAGCCAGTTTAATCGAAGGAATGCCGTCAAGAACAATATAATACCGGTTCTGATATGGCACGATTCGCACGTAAAAACGCCGGCGTCGGAGTTCGGTTTGCATGGCTCTTGCATCGTTCATCGAACCGGTTGAACGGATGGAGATATAAATCGGCTTTACCGGAAGCGCCTCTGTTGGAGGACCGGCTCCGGTAGTCAGGCCTCCCAGTTCCAGGGTTTGTAAAACCGTATCCAGCCCATCGGCAACCCATTCGGCCACGGCACGAAAATCTTGCCCAAAAGGATCGGGAGAAACCACAACATACACCACCACGATGAGCATATACAGGGTGGCAATCCAAACAAAAACCAAAACGACGAGATTCACAAGGCTCCCGAGACATTTCAGGCAAGGATGACAGCAGCTTTTCTTCTCCTTGCTTTCCTGTTTCTGCGAATCACTGCAGCATGACAAGAACCCCATACCCCCTCCTTCTGTAGTTGCAATGAACATCATCTCATCAATTTTACAGGGGGACTCTCCTTCTTTAAATTGCGACTCAGGTCTAAATCGTGGTTTTGTGCTTGAAAGTGAAACGTCGGCAGCGAACTCGGTTCGGTGGTGTGACTGCGTCGGGATTAAGGCTTAATTCGCTGTTTTTGTGCGGGCAAAGATCGATTTGACGTTCGAGATGATAGCCTATCTTTAAACATTTAAAAAATCAAAAACAGGATTGTCAAGATAATTTGGCTGAAAAGTGGAATGTTGTGCAAATTTTGTCACGGGCGGGTTCTGCGGGTCAGTATGAAATGTGGCGTAAAGTGGAGATCGAACGGCAGCTTAAAATCCTTTACAAGTTGCAGACTCACGAGCTGTTATTGCCTGGGGGCCCATCATCACGTGGATGCCGACATAAACGCTCCCAATCGCTTTATTTTCCTCCGCGCGCTCTGCGCCTCTGAAAGAGAATAAAATTAAGAGCACATTCCGTCTGATTATGAGATTGCGTCGTCGCTTCGCTCCTCGCAATGACGGAACCGGCCTATTACCAAATTTTCCAGCCAAAGTCCGGCAAACAGGCGAAGAATT
>WFVT01000082.1 GCA_015491485.1 Candidatus Zhuqueibacterota bacterium | reverse complement strand
TCCTCGCAATGACGGCTTGGGCTTATTATCCACGTCCGGCAATATAGGCAAAGTATTTTCATGCGGAAGTATCCGTGTTTCATCCGCAAGCATTCGTGGCAAGTTTACAATTGTGCTGTGCCGCCACAGCTACAAGCTGGAAGCTTGTGCTACTATATTACAGGCTGGAAACATGAACTACAATGGCAGCCTGGACTGCCTGATGCAGAGCGAGCCTTTCAGGATCAGCAGCGAACGCTTGCTTCGGAGCGTCCGGGTTTCTTGGTTGTTGACTGTAAACAGTTTGAAAAAAAGCATCCGTCCATCTCAGGCATGAAAAATAATGCGGTTTTATCAATTACCAAAATGTTTCAGCCGAATTTACCGAATTCCATCCATGAATTTTTTACAAAATCTTTTGAAACTTTTTTTACTTGACTAAGGAATTTCATTTTTCTATACTTATGTAAATTTTTCCCGCTTGGCTGTAAGATTCGCATTCGAAAACAAATATGAAATTTACGACAGGCATTCGAGTCCTGAAAGGGAACCGGCATGTTACTTCATTTCGCTGCACCTTTCATTTTTGTGATCGTGGCGGCCGCCTTCATTGCCCTGAACCTGCTGATCAGCCGATTGTTACAGCCGAGAGTCCCCTCCGCCGGCAAAACCACGACTTATGAATGTGGTGAAATCCCCATCGGCTCCTCCTGGGTGCAATTCAACATCCGCTTTTATGTCATCACGCTGATTTTCGTTATCTTTGACGTCGAGATCGTTTTCCTGCTGCCGTGGGCCGTGGTATTTAAAGACCTGGGGTGGTTTGCTTTTGTTGAAGTGGTCATTTTTATCACCATTTTGCTGGTGGGACTGGCATACGCCTGGCGCAAAGGTGATCTCGAATGGGATAAACCGGAAACCGGTAAATTTGCCCGTGAAGCGGCGCCGCAATTGTTTGAAGAAGTCGGTATGGAAACGCGAAAACCTGTTCAGGAAGTGACCCTATAACCCGGACCATATTATGGAAGCGTTGATACAGGCGTTACAATCTCAATCCGCTTTCTTCAGTCAATTCTCAGAATCGCTCCTTGCACTGATTTTTTTTGTGCTGTTCGGATTGCTCTTCGCAACGGTAGCGGCGGTATGTGCTCTGGTGTTTGTTTATCTGGAACGCAAGGTATCGGCGCACATGCAAGACCGGCTGGGCCCGATGGAAGTGAACACTGAAATTCCGGTGCTGAAAAAAATCGGGCATGGCTGGGCGCAGACTCTGGCAGATGCGTTTAAGCTGCTGCTGAAAGAAGACATCATACCGGATGCCGCAGACCGACGCCTCCATTTAATCGCCCCCTTTATTCTATTTGCCGCTGTGATTGCTGCTTTCGCCGTGATGCCGTTCGGGGAAAAGCTCGTCGTCAGCGATATGAATATCGGCGTGTTTTTCGTGCTGGCCATCACCTCGTTCAGCGTGATCGGCGTGATTCTGGCCGGCTGGGCGAGCAACAATAAGTGGTCTCTTCTGGGCGGGATGCGGTCGGCGGCACAGATCGTTTCTTATGAAATTCCCAACGGCCTGGTGGTGCTTGTCATCGTCATGCAAGTGGGCTCCATGCGATTCAATGACATTGTCATCGCGCAGTCTGGCGGCATCTTGAACTGGCATGTCTTTCAATTTTTCCCTCTCAATCTGATTGCTTTCATCATCGCCTTTCTGGCGACCCTGGCGGAAGCCAACCGCGCGCCGTTCGATCTGCCCGAAGCGGAATCGGAATTGACCGCCGGCTTCGCGACCGAATACAGCGGTTTCAAATGGGCGATCTTTTACCTGTCGGAATACGCCAACATGTTTCTGATCGGTATCTTTCTGTCGGCGCTGTTTCTGGGCGGCTGGACCAGCCCGTTCGGCTCGCTGTTCGGCGGCTTTTTCGATCAACCCGGCTGGCAACCGATCTGGATCATCCTGAAAGCCGTTGCCATTGTATTTCTGCAAATGTGGCTCCGTTGGACCCTGCCGCGACTCCGGGTGGATCAGCTCATGTACACAAGCTGGAAAGTCCTGACGCCGTTCGCATTTGTGGCCATTTTTGGGGTGGGTTTGTGGATGCTGTTATGATCCCGCCGGATGGAGGCGCAAATCCTGCACCGCTGCTGAGGCCGGATGAACGGCGGTAGTGAGTGCTATAATTCGACACGATCGACGAATATCGAAGCATAGGTTAGACCGGGTAAATCTATGAATTATTTTGATTTGACATTCTATGTGTTTGCCATAGGCGCTGTCGTTTCAGCCGGAATGATGGTGTTTTCTCGCAATCTCATTTATTGTGCGGTCGGCCTTTTGTTCGCGCTGGCAAGTGTGGCCGGCATTTACGTATTGCTGGGGGCGGATTTCCTGGCAGCCACACAGCTCATGGTATATGTCGGCGGCATTGTTGCGTTGCTGCTGTTTGGCATCATGCTTTCCGTGAAATTCACCGGCGTTGAACTGCGCACCGGTACCTTACAGATGCTTCCCGGCCTGATGATCGCCGCGGGCCTTTTTCTTTTGCTGGTCCGCATGGTCTTCCGCACGGAATGGGCGGTGAACCAGCCCGGCGAAATGCTACCGACCACCTCCACCATTGGTAAGCGCATCATGACCGATTTGCTCATCCCATTTGAAATCGCATCGATCCTGTTGCTGGTCGCGCTGATTGGTGCAGCATACATGGCACGAAGGGAGCGTACATGATGGCAGTTGGCTTACATCATTTTCTGGTGCTGAGCGCTTTGCTGTTCGTTCTGGGATTATTGGCGGTCATCACCAAAAAAAACGCGGTGACGGTTTTGATGGGCATCGAATTGATCCTGAACGCGGCTAACATCAATTTCATTGCGTTTTCACGCTATGTGGATACCGACCTGGACGGCCAATTGTTTGCGCTGTTTGTCATCATTACCGCTGCAGCCGCCGCGGCAGTCGCGCTGGCGATTGTGCTTAACATTTACAAGCAAATGCGCTCGGTCAATTTGGACGAAGCTGACACACTGGCGGGATAGACAAACCAATGACCAATGGTTCATCAGCTTAACGTAGAAAGAGACCCATGAACATGATTGTTGATTACGTCGTCTGGATCATTCTTTTGCCCCTGATCAGTTTCACCATACAAATTTTCTTCGGGAAACGGTTGCCTCGTCAGGGAGACTGGCTGCCCACATCGGTGATGTTTGTCGATTTGCTGTTGGCGCTCATCGTCGCCGGCAAAGTATTTTCCGCCTATGATCCCGATTTTCGCATCGCCCGCAGTTTTGAGTGGGTGGTGCTGGGCACCACGACGATCAAATTCGGCCTTCTGATTGACAATCTGACCGCGGTGATGCTGTTCATCGTGACGCTGGTGAGTTCGCTGGTGCATCTATTTTCCATCGGCTATATGCACGGCGATCCGCGCTACTCCCGTTACTTTGCCTACCTTTCTTTGTTTTCTTTTTCCATGCTTGGCCTGGTTTCCGTGGACAATTTCCTCGGCATTTACATGTTCTGGGAACTGGTCGGTGTCAGCTCGTTTTTGCTGATCGGTTTCTGGTTTGAAAAGCACTCGGCGTCCAACGCGGCGAAAAAAGCGTTTTTAGTGAACCGGGTCGGCGATGTGGGAATGTTTATCGGCATCTTGCTGATTTTTGCGATAACCCACACGTTCAATTTTGATGAGGTGTTCGGCAAAATCGCCTCCGGGGAATTTGCCGGTGCCCTGCTGACCGCTGCCGGGATACTGATTTTTTGCGGCGCCGTCGGCAAATCGGCGCAATTTCCGCTGCACGTGTGGTTGCCCGATGCCATGGAAGGTCCTACCCCGGTCAGCGCGTTGATTCATGCCGCCACTATGGTCGCAGCCGGGGTGTATCTGGTGGGGCGTACGTTCGTGCTATACACAGAAACGGCGCTTTTGATCATCGCCGGCATCGGCACCATTACGGCGTTCATCGCCGCCACCATTGCCGTGGTGCAGATGGACATCAAAAAAGTGCTGGCTTATTCCACCATCAGCCAGCTCGGGTATATGATCGCCGCACTTGGAGTCGGCGGCTACAATGCGGGCCTGTTTCACCTGATGACGCATGCATTTTTCAAAGCCCTGCTTTTTCTCGGTGCCGGTTCGGTCATCCATGCCATGCATCACGAGCAGGACATGCGACAGATGGGCGGTTTGCGGCATAAGCTGCCAATCACCTTTGTCACCTTTCTGATTGCTACCATGGCGATCTCGGGGGTTCCCGGCCTGTCCGGATTCTTTTCCAAAGACGCTATTCTGGCGGCTGCTTTAGGCAAAGCCATGGAAACCGGTACACTGTACCATTACCTCATTTTTGCAACGCTCATCTTCACGGCCGGATTGACGGCGTTTTATATGTTCCGCGCCTTATTTTTGACATTTTACGGAACCCCTCGAAATCAAGAGAAATACGATCATGCGCATGAGTCGCCGAGCACGATGACCATCCCTTTGATTGCTCTGGCGCTGTTTACCGTAATCGGTGGCTATGGGAGCTGGTTTGAAGAATTGATCCGTAAACCCAGTCTTGCCATGTTCAGTACCGGCGCTGCACAGGAAGCGGCCCATGCAGCGGCGGAGGGTGCTGCTCATGGAGCCCATACCATTGCCATGGTGCTATCCATTCTGTTCGCATTCGCCGGCATTTTCATAGCCGCACTTTATTACTATTGGAATAAATATTCGGCAGAAGCCGTCTCTGAAAAATTTGCCGCACTCTACCGGTTTCTGTGGAACAAATGGTATTTCGATGAGCTGTACCAGGCGACTGCGGTGCGCGGGACTTTGCTTCTCAGCAGGGCAATGGGATGGTTTGATCTAAAGGTCATCGATGGCATCGTGAACGGAACGGCACGAATGACCACGCTATTGTCGTTTGGAAGCGGCACCACGGATAACCGCGTCGTGGATGGATTGGTCAACTGGGTGGCTCGCATCGTGGGCTGGTTTGGTGCAACCCTTCGAGAAATTCAAACCGGCAAAGTGCAGGCTTATATTTTGATGGCTCTCGGAGCATTCATCTTGCTTTATGTGATACAGCTTGCCATGGTGTAAACGGCATGGATCGGGTCGTTTTTCAGGCCGCCTCGACTCGGCTGTCTTGTTAACCCATTGAACTACCTGTGTGATCACGGCAAGGACAGGAGGGTTTGATTCAATGATTCCAAATATTCTGAGCTTCATCGTTTTTCTGCCAGTGGTCGGCATGTTCATTGTACTACTGCTGCCCAGAGAAAAGAAAACCGCCATTAAAGTCGTGTCTGCGGTTTTTACCGGGTTGCAAATCGTGCTTGCCTGGCAGATTTACGTGAATTTCGACACCAATACGACATCCATGCAGTTTGTGGAGCAGGTCAAATGGATTGAATCTTTCAATATCTGGTATTTCGTGGGTATTGATGGATTGAGCGTTTCGATGGTGCTTTTGACCGCTCTGCTATCGTTCATTGCCATCATTGCCTCCTGGAACATCGATAAAGCGGTAAAAGCCTATTTTGCTCTGTTCTTACTTCTGGATGCGGGGATGATGGGCGTTTTTGTGGCCCTCGATTTCTTCTTGTTTTATATCTTCTGGGAAGTGATGCTGCTTCCCATGTACTTTCTGATCGGTATCTGGGGCGGGCCGCGCCGCGAATATGCAGCCATCAAATTCTTTTTATATACCTTGCTCGGATCGGTACTCATGCTCCTGGCCTTGCTGGTGTTGTATTTCAACGTGAAGGATCCGGTCACCGGCGGGCACACGTTCAACATGCTGCACATGATGGATCAGGCCAATCACACAGGTATTTTGAACCAGTTCAACATCCGACTGCTGGTGTATGCGGCGCTGTTTATCGGTTTCGCCATCAAAGTCCCAATCTTTCCGTTCCATACCTGGCTTCCGGATGCCCACGTGGAAGCCCCGACCCCCATTTCGGTGATTCTGGCCGGCGTGCTTCTAAAAATGGGAACCTACGGCATGCTGCGGATCAGTTTTCCCATTCTGCCGGACGCCATGAAATGGGAACCGTTTCTCTATGGTTTCGTGACCCTGGCCGTGATCAACATCGTGTACGGTTCCCTGTGCGCCATGGCACAATCGGATTTGAAAAAGCTGGTGGCGTATTCCAGTATCGGCCACATGGGGGTGGTGCTGCTCGGCATGGCCGGACTCACCTCACTGGGCATGAACGGCGCCGTTCTGCAGATGTTCAACCACGGCATCGTCAGCGGCATGCTGTTTTTGCTGGTCGGGGTGATCTATGACCGCGCCCATCACCGGGAAATCGACGGTTTCGGCGGATTGGCATCACAGATGCCCATTTATACCGGCATCGCCAGCCTTGCCTTTTTTGCCAATCTCGGCCTGCCGGGATTAAACAATTTCATCAGTGAGGCTTTCAGCTTTTTAGGCGCCTTTGGCTCTGAGGCGTTTAATTTGAAAGTGTTCACCATCATTGGCACTCTCGGCATCATCTTAACCGCCGGCTACATGCTCTGGACTTTGCAGCGAGTGTTTTTCGGCCCGCTGAACCCCAAATACGTCAACATGCCGGAAGTCAATACAAGAGAACTGATCACCCTGGTCCCGTTAGGCGTTTTGGTGATTGTGCTGGGCGTTTATCCGAATCTGGTGTTGAATTTGCTTGAAGTCTCATTGAACAACCTCGTACAAACCGTGCTCAATGCGCCGTCCGTTCTGTTAGGGATGCAATAATTAAGGGATAGGGAAGAGTCAGCATGGAATTTGGTCATTATTTGCAAATTAATTTAGCCAGCTTACCGTATTTTATCCCCGAGCTCATCCTGGTGGGAACGCTGCTGCTGCTCATTATTGTTGATCTCGTTTTAAAAGATAAGCCTTCTGCGGGCTGGCTGAGCCTGATCGCCCTGTCCGGCGTTATTATTGCGCTCATCGCGGTGATCGGGCAATACGATCTGGGCACGCGTTCCTTATTCAACGGGGTGCTGGTGCTGGATCATTTTTCGCTGTTTTTCAAAGTGCTGTTTCTCGCTGCGGCGGCACTGGCGATCCTGTTTA
Source organism: Candidatus Zhuqueibacterota bacterium (assembly GCA_015491485.1). Taxonomy (GTDB): domain Bacteria; phylum Zhuqueibacterota; class Zhuqueibacteria; order Zhuqueibacterales; family Geothermadaptataceae; genus Hydrothermovivens. The sequence goes on along the minus strand of WFVT01000082.1, from coordinate 16,047 downwards.
CCATGGCCTCGATCGAATTGGCTGGACGGCCGGTGGGAGAATATTATACGCTGCTGATCACGCTGGTTCTGGGCATGTTTCTCATGGCCGCTTCCACCAACCTGATCATGATTTATATCAGTATTGAGCTCGTCAGCATTACCAGTTTTGTGCTTGCGGCGTATATTAAGCGCGCAACCCGTTCCAGTGAAGCTGGATTAAAATATGCCATTTACGGCGCCTTTTCTTCCGGACTGATGCTGTACGGTTTTTCGTGGCTTTATGGCCTGACCGGCACATTGGACCTTTACCAGCTTGCCCGTTCCCTGAGCGAAGTCGCCTCTCAAAATCCGCTGGCTATTTTCCTGTCGGTGCTTTTTATCCTTGCCGGATTTGGATATAAAATTGCGGCGGTGCCGTTCCATTTCTGGGCACCGGATGTGTACGAAGGGGCTCCGACGCCCATGACCGCCTTTTTTTCTGTCGGGCCCAAAGCCGCCGGTTTTGCTTTGTTGATTCGGTTTTTCGTCAGCGGGATGGCGCAGCCGAGTCTGGTGGAGAGCAGCATGTGGCAGGCCATTGGCGATATCCACTGGCCGCAACTGCTGGCCGTCATCTCGGCGGCGACCATGACTCTGGGAAATTTGATCGCGCTGGTTCAGAACAATGTGAAGCGGCTGCTGGCATATTCCAGCATTGCGCATGCCGGATACGCTCTGATGGGCACGGTGGTGCTCACGCAGGAAGGCTACTTTGCGACCTTGTTTTACCTTGTAGCATATTACCTGATGAATATGGGGGCGTTTCTGGTTGTGATCGTTTTTCAAGATTTGATCGGCAGTGAAAAGATCGATGATTACCGCGGCCTGGGATACCGCGCCCCCATTGCTGCGATTGCCATGGGCATCTTTCTGTTTTCCCTGACCGGGCTTCCCCCGACCGTCGGTTTTATCGGTAAATTTTATCTGTTTGCCGCACTCATCAAAGCGGGTGAGGCTTATTACTGGTTGGCCATCGTCGGCGTGCTCAACAGCGTGATATCCCTGTATTACTATGTCAAAATCATGAAATACATGTTCCTGGATCGACCGGCCGAGGAAAAAGCCGGTGCGTTACCAGTAACCTTGAGTATGAATTTGATGCTCGTGGTTTTGATGGTGCCGATTATTCTGTTTGGCCTTTACTGGGCGCCGTTGCAGGAGTTTACGCGCAATTCCATTCAATTTTTTACCGGCACCTTCTAAATCGCCGCATGGTCAAGTTCTGTGTTTTGTTACGGTGAATAGGATTTTTAGGTTAGCATGACCGATCATCCTTTTCGCAGGCGCCGTGGGTAGCCTGTAAGCGGGAGAAAGCGTTATATCAGGGTTTTCCGCTTACAGGCTTTTTTACTACTCACTTCCTAAAGGCGCCGAACCGCGAGACCTTGCCTGAAATTGCATAATAGCCATATTCAGAAATTTTGATTGACTTTGACTTGAATAATAATGAAAATCTTTGTAGTTTTATGCTGCAATGTTGAGAGTGCAAGCGCCGCCGTGCAACGTCAACCGGCAGGTGGTTTATGTCCGCTGTAAAACGCTCCTATCGCATTTGGTTGTTTTGGGTGATTTCAATCCAGTGCCTGGCCGTACTGGTTCTGGTAAACTGGATGCACCATCGCAATAAGACGCGGTTGCTGCGGCGATTGACGCTCAAAGTGCAGGCTATCCAACAAGGGATACAATGGCAGCGCGTGCTGCATTGGTTGGGACCGAAAAGTGCGCTGGCTCAGAGTCCGGCTCCGCTGTCGAATCCGCGGAACCGCAATATTCCGGATCATTATCATCGCCTGGAAGCGATTTATACGCGAATGCGACAGTTGGCGGCGGATTATCCTGAAGTGGTCAGTATCCAGAAAATCGGTGAAAGTACCACGCTTTCGCTGCCGATTTATGCGATTAAAATCAGCGATTATCCTCATGAAGAAGAAGATGAAACCGCCATTCTGTTCACCGGGTTACATCATGCGCGCGAGCCTGTGGGAACCCTGGCTTGTATGCGATTGGCTGAACGATTGGCAGCGGACTACCGGCGGCATGCCCGCGTTCGGCGGTGGCTGGATGAGCTGGAAATATGGATTGTCCCGGTGGTCAATCCGGATGGATATAAATTCCTGATCGATCATCAAGTGCCGTTTCCATGGTGGCGCAAAAATTTGCGTGATAATGACGGCGACGGGTATTTCGATCCAATCATTGACGGCGTGGATTTAAACCGCAATTACAATTTTAATTGGGAACAGGGCGGCGAGGGCAATCCTTCGAGCTGGTTTTACCGGGGAACGCACCCGTTTTCTGAAAAAGAAATCATTGCGATTAAAGACCTCGCCCTGCGAGAGAATGTGGTGTGCGGCATCTCGTTTCATACCTACGGCGAAGCGATTTTATATCCGTGGGGAAATTATTATCCACCGCCCGATCAAAAATTGATTTTGCAGGTCGCGCACGAAATGGCGGAGCGCATGCTGCGACTAAATGGCCGGGATGCCTATAGCGTCCTTCCCCTTAACGGACGCGTTGGACAAAGTTCCGTCTGGCTTTACGGACGGCTGCGCAGCATCGATTTCATTGTTGAACTCGGACAGGAGCATTTTCCCAAGCAGCACCGGGTCGAGCAAATCCTAAAAGCCGGGGTGAGCGCCGCTTATTATCTTATTGAACGCAGCCAACGCTCAGGGCTTTGGGGACACGTTCGCGATGCACAGACCGCCAATCCCGTTCGCGCCAAAATTCGAGTGCGCGGATGGGAGGCGCGGCATGTCTATCCGCGGGTCAGCGAGTCCCGGTTCGGCCGGTTTGAGCGCTGGTTGCTCCCGGGAAAATATACGCTGAAAATTGAAGCGGAGGGGTATCAAACCAAAACCGTGAAAAATGTCCGTATTTATCCGGACAGGCTTACGTTGATCGAAATCAACCTGGAACGAAAACAATCATCTTTACCAATGAGTCATCATTAACATCATCGGAGGGACGTTGGAATGAAACGATTTGGGACAGGTCTTGTACTGGGCTTGCTTTTCGGACTGGTTCTGATGGCGATTGCCGGAGAAGTGTTTTATCAGGGAAAAAAGGTGTATGTGATTGCGCAGCAAGAGAACTTGCGTGAAGCGCCTAACGGGAAAAAGATCGCGTCGGTGCTCAAAGGCACTCCCATGGTCGTTATCGAAGACGGCGATAAATGGGTGCAAGTGGCGGTGACCGGCTTTATCTGGAAAGAATCCATCACGGGGGATCGCAAAAAATTGGCCGGTAAAAGCTACCGAGCCCTCATGATAGTGGTAAAAACCGAGCAGGAAGCCCGTGAAATCCTGAGGCAGCTTCAAACCGGTGCAGACTTTGCCGTATTGGCCAAAGAAAAATCCATCGACGCGGCCACCGCCAAACGGGGAGGGGACCTGGGTGAATTTTACAAAGGCGACTTTGCACCGGAAATTGAGAACGCGATCCTTTCGCTGAAACCCAATGAAGTATCCAGTGTCATCAAAACTGCCGTCGGCTATGCGATTTTTAAGCGCATCAAATAAATTCATTTCCTGATCGAACCATCAACGAAGGCATCTTCCGCAAGGGCCTTCGTTTTTTATTTATGCGAATGACCATGCTGATGCTTTTACGGTAAGAGTGAACCATGGCCAGCCAGGAAACCCCATTTCATTTGCGAGTGTTGCTCATCGGTGCGGGCAGAGCCGGGAGAATGTTGTTGCGCGTGTTCGAACAGCATGCCACCATTCAGGTGATCGCCGTCGTCGATAAAAATTTGCGCGCTCCCGGTATCGAACTTGCCCGGAAAATGAACATCCCCGTCGCCACCGACTATCAAGCGTTCTTGCGCGAGCCCGGATTGGACCTCATCGTCAATGTTACCGGCGATGCAGCCTTACAAAATCGGCTTCTGCATGAAAAAGCCGCGCAAACCGAGCTGATCGGCGGCAAAAGTGCGATGATGATCTGGCAGCTTCTCGATGAGTACCAAAAGAAACAAATTCTCGAAGATCGTTTTCAGATCATGCAGCGGGAAATGGCGCGTTACGAACCGGAAGAATTTATCATCGGCTCCACACCGAAAATGCAGGAAGTCGCTTCCATGATCCGGCAGGTGGCGCCCGCGCCTACCACGGTATTGATTCGCGGTGAAAGCGGCACCGGCAAGGAAGGCGTGGCGCGATTGATTCATAAAAACAGTCCCTGGCGGGACCGGCCGCTGATTACCGTGAACTGCACGGCGTTCAGTCCCACGCTCATCGAGAGCGAGCTGTTTGGCTATAAAAAAGGCGCGTTCACAGGCGCGGTGTCCGATCGCATTGGCCTGCTGGAGCTGGCCAATGATGGCATTTTGTTTTTGGATGAAATCGGCGACATGCCGCTGGAAATCCAGGCCAAATTGCTGCGGTTTTTGCAATCGGGTGAAATCCGCGCCATCGGTGATAATGTGACCAAAAAAGTCAAAGTGAGGATTATCGCCGCTACCAACCGGAAGCTCGAGGAAGCCATTGACCAGGGCGAATTCCGCGCCGATTTGTTCTACCGCCTGAATACCTTTACGATTCATTTGCCGCCGCTCAGGGAACGGCTGGAAGATATTCCTCTTTTGGCCTATCATTTTCTCAAGCTGGCGCAGGCGAAAGTCAATAAACGGGTCGAACGAATCGCACCGGAGGCGCTGGAAGCCATGAAAAACTACCACTGGCCGGGCAATTTGCGCGAGCTGGAGAACGTCATCGAAAGGGCGCTGGTGCTGACGGACAGCAATGAAATCCGTGTGGAGCATTTGCCGATGGGCTTGCAAAACGGCAATCATCAAACGTCTTTGGATAGCTCCCGTCTTTCCGAGGGATTAAATGACCTTAAAAACCGGATGATCGGTAAAATCGAGCGCGATGCACTGGTGCGCTATCTGCAGCAAAACCAGGGGAATGTATCCAAAGCCGCGCGCGCTGCCCGGGTTTCCCGTCGTACCTTCTACCGGCTTCTGGAAAAGCATGGAATCAACGTCGCCGAATTTAAGGCGTTTCAAAAAATGTCGTAGATCCATGGTTTTCCCGCCGTTGGGTCGGGGGCATTCGCCAAAATGTAACCCCCATGACACAAAAAGTGTTTACTTTGTGGCACACCTGGTTTTCCTTTGCTTGATCGAATAACTCACGCTTTTCCATCAGGTTAACCATCTTTTTCTTGAAAGTATTCACCTAATAAATAAAAACTATTAATTTTATTGTGTGTCAAAACTGGCACATATTTCCTTCGCCTGACCCTACCATCTATTTTTGCAATCCGAAAAAACAACAACTTAGCCTCAAAATACCGACCATCCATTTGTTTTGGCACGGCTTTCGCATAATGAGCGGCATTCATTTTTGAAAAAAGAGTCACCATTGAAGGACAATTCCATGCCTCTCGAAGCCGTCATTTTTGATGTGGATGGCACGCTCGTCGATTCCGAACGCCACGGACATCTGGCTGCTTGCAACCGAGCCTTTGAAGAACTCGATCTCGGTTTTCAATGGTCATGGGATGAGTTCCGTCAGATGCTGGTGATACCGGGAAATGGGGCACGATTACGTCATTACTTGAGAACACGCCTGGCCTTTCCTGATCACCAGATTGAATCCATCGTACAGCGTTTTCTGCCGCTGAAACAGCGAATTTACAATGAAAAGCTTGTCAAAACGTTGCCGCTACGTCCCGGAGTTCGTGCGCTGATCGACAGTATTATCCACCGCGGTTTAAGACTTGCCATTGTCTCGACATCTCACGAATCTCAAATCCGGGCGCTGCTTCAGCATCATTTTGCGGATATTATGGACCGATTTGATCCGGTTCTGGGCAAGGAATCCGGCGTCAAAGTAGGCGAGGAAGGATGGTTGTATTCACGCTGCCTGCAGGAAATGCGCCTTCCGGCGGAAAACGTCATCGCCATTGAAGACTCCCAGGCGGGCATGGAAGCGGCTCTCAAGGCCGGCCTTTCCGTTCTGGTGGTCCGGAATGAGGTTACCTGGAACGAAGACTTTTCCGGCGCTGATCGGGTGGAAGATCAGTTTACCGGACTAACCGTTCGCGATTTAGAAGCGATCGTTGCTGAACGTTCCAGCCAGACCATGAATAAACCGATTTGAAAATTCACCATCAATCAGGATAAACGAAAGGAGATCGCCATGCGTGATCAGGGACATTCCAATAACCATCACAACCACCGGGGCTTTCAGGCCGGGGTGCAGGATTACAGCGCTGCCGGGAGATATTATTACGACCCGGATTATCAGCCGCAACCGACCGACGTACTCGCGGCGTTTCGCGTGACCCCGCAGGACGGCGTGCCATGGGAAGAAGCGGCGGCCGCTGTGGCCGCGGAGTCGTCATCCGGCACCTGGACCACGGTCTGGTCCGATTTGCTGACCGATCAGGCGCGGTATGCCGGACGCACCTACCGCATTGAAGCCGTTCCCGGTCGCGAGGATCAGTTTTTCGCATATATTGCCTATCCGCTCGATCTGTTTGAAGAGGGTTCCATGGCGAATCTAATGTCATCGGTGGTGGGCAACGTGTTCGGTTTCAAAGCGCTGAAGGCGTTACGGCTCGAAGACATCCACATCCCGCCGGTGCTGTTGAAAACGTATCAGGGACCGCCGCATGGCATTCAGGTGGAGCGGGACCGGCTGAACAAGTACGGACGGCCCCTGCTGGGCGGCACCATGAAGCCCAAACTCGGACTTTCGGCCAAGAATTATGGTCGCGTGGTATATGAAGCCCTGCGCGGCGGGCTGGACTTTACCAAAGACGATGAAAATATTACCTCACAGCCATTCATGCGCTGGTACGATCGATTCCGTTTCGTGATGGATGCAGTGAAAAAAGCCGAAGCCGAGACCGGCGAACGCAAGGGCCATTTCCTCAATGTGACCGCCGGCGACATGGAAGAGATGTACCGCCGTGCAGAAGCGGCGAAAGAGTTGGAAGCCCCGGTCATCATGGTGGATTACCTGACTGTCGGTTTCACGGCATTCACCTCGCTGTCCAAATGGTGCCGCGACAATGGCGTTTTCCTGCACGCGCATCGCGCCATGCATGCGGTGATTGACCGGCAGCGCAACCACGGCATTCACTGGCGCGTGCTGGCGAAATGGTGCCGCATCGTTGGCGCGGATCACCTGCACAACGGAACGGTGGTGGGCAAGCTGGAAGGCGACCGCGCCTCGACGATGGGCGTGGCCGATTTGCTGCGGAAAGACTTTGTGGAGCGCGACATGAGCCGTGGTATCTTCTTCGATCAGCCCTGGGTGTCGATGCCGGGCATTTTTCCGGTGGCGTCTGGAGGGATTCACGTTTGGCACATGCCGGAACTGGTGCACATTTATGGCGATGACGCCATCCTGCAATTCGGCGGCGGCACGCTGGGACATCCCTGGGGCAACACCGCCGGCGCAACCGCCAATCGGGTGGCGCTGGAAGCAGTAATTAAAGCACGCAACGAGGGCAGGGATTTGCTCCGCGAGGGTACGGATATTCTGATGAATGCTGCCAAACATTCGCCGGAACTCAAATTAGCGCTGGAGACCTGGAAGGATATCCGCTTTGAGTTTCAAACCGTAGATGCGCTGGATACTGCGGCGCTGGAAGCTGAAGCCAAATGACCATCAAACCAGAGAGGTGACTGCCATGTACACAGAAACATTCTCCTATTTACCGCCAATGACCCGGCCGGAGATCGAAAAGCAAGTACAATACATCCTGGACCATCATTGGATACCGGGTATTGAATATACCCCGGAGCTTGACCCTTATAATTCATTTTGGCACATGTGGAAATTGCCGTTCTTCGATGCGACCCAAGTGGCGGATGTCATGAAGGAGCTCGACGCCTGCCAGAAAGCCAATCCTGACAGTTTCATCAAATTGACCGGATATGACAACAAAAGACAGGGACAGGTGCTGAGCTTTGTCGTCCACAAGCCGAGAATTCAAGCGAAATAAGATCAATCAGAAGCAGGAATCCATGCCATGAATCGCAAGGTCATTATGGTGGGCATCGTCGGCGATAGCGCCAGCGGTAAAACCACCCTGACGCGCGGTATTGTCGATCTCCTCGGCAGGGAGAATGTGACCGCAATCTGCAGCGACGATTATCACAAATACAATCGCGCTCAGCGGAAACAGCTCGGCATTACCGCGCTCCATCCCGATTGCAATTATATCGATATTATGGAACAGCATTTCGTGTTGCTCCGGCAGGGGCAGCCCATTTTAAAGCCGGTTTATAACCACTCCACCGGCGATTTTGACCCGCCTGAATACGTGAAGCCCAGCAAGTTTGTCATTGTCGAAGGCTTGCTGGGATTTCACACCCGCATCATGCGCAACTGTTTCGATCTCAAAGTGTATCTCGATCCGCCGGAGCCCCTGCGGCACGAGTGGAAGATCAAACGCGATACCAGTAAGCGCGGCTATACGCGGGAGCAGGTGCTCGAGGCACTGAGAAAACGCCAACCGGATACGGAAAAATACATCTGGCCGCAGCGGGCACTGGCCGATGTGGTGGTGCAGTTCTATCCGCCGAACGGCAAGCTGGATGAAACCGGTTCGCACCTGAATGCAAGATTGGTGCTTCGGCCGACGGTACCGCATCCGGATTTTACGGTGCTGCTGGATCATGCGCGGCAGAATGGCCACCGGCCTGCTTTGCGCATGGAGCTGGGCCGGCATGAGGGCAAACCAGCGGACATCCTGGAAGTCGATGGCGATATCGGTTCGACAAAAACGCGCGAGCTGGAGGATGTGCTGTGGCAGCATCTCATTCCACGGCCCCAACACACCTTGCCGAAAAACCTCATCGGTATCTACAGCGATGGTTTGCAGAAAAAGCAATCGTATCCGCTGGCCCTGACGCAATTGCTGATCGCATACCACATGATGCAAGCCGCGGAAACCCTGGCAACCGAAGGGAAATGACCATGGGCAAAACCATTTCTGATGCTGCCTCCACGATTTTAGAGACCAGGCCGCTCGATTTGACCCTGTACCGGAAAACGGCGAACAGTATCCGCATCCTGGCCATTGATGCCATTCAACAAGCGCGCTCCGGGCATCCAGGGCTGCCCCTGGGCATGGCCGATGCAGCAACCGTGCTCTGGATGCGGCATTTGCGCCACAATCCGCGCGATCCGCAGTGGCCGAACCGCGACCGGTTCATCCTGTCGGCCGGCCATGGCAGCATGTTGCTGTATGCGTTGCTGTATCTGACCGGCTACGACATCACATTGGATGATCTCAAGGCGTTCCGGCAGTTGCACAGTAAAACCCCCGGGCATCCGGAATTCGGACTGACGCCCGGCGTCGAGATGACCACCGGGCCGCTGGGGCAGGGCATTGCCACGGCAGTGGGCATGGCCATTGCTGAACGTTGGTTGGCCGCGCGGTTCAATCGTCCCGAATTCCCGCTGTTTGACCATTTCACCTATGTACTGGCAAGTGACGGCGACCTCATGGAAGGCCTTTCCCACGAAGCCTGTTCACTGGCCGGGCATCTCGGGCTCAGTAAACTCATTGTATTGTATGATGACAACCGCATCAGCATCGACGGGCCCACTGAACTGGCTTTTACGGAAGATGTCATGGTTCGCTTTCAAGCGTACGGTTGGCATGTTCAGCAGATCGACGGTCACGATCCGGTTGCGGTGGACAGCGCCATCCTGCAAGCAAAGGCGGTCGAGGATCAGCCGTCTCTCATCGCGTGCCGCACGACCATCGGCTATGGCAGTCCCAACCGGGCCGGCACCGCGAAGGTACACGGAGAGCCACTGGGAGAAGAAGAGGTGAGGCTGACCAAAAAGCAACTCGGCTGGCCGGAAGACTCGCAGTTTTATGTCCCTGTCGAGGTATTAACGTTCACTCGGCAGGCTCTGATCACCGGCGCGGTGCAGCATTCCGAATGGCAGCACCGGCTCGAAAAATACTTGCAGGTGCATCCGGAGGCCGGCGCTGAATTGCAATCTGTGCTGGAGCGGCGGCTGCCTGCAGGCTGGGACACGCATCTGCCGGATTTTGCGGCCGACCAGCCCATGGCCACACGTGCGGCATCCGGTGCGGTGCTCAACGCGCTTACGCCGCACCTGCCGTACCTGATCGGCGGCTCCGCCGATTTGAGCGGTTCCAACAACACCCGGCCCAAAGACAATCGGCCCATTCGCAAGGACGATTTTTCCGGCCGATACATTCACTTTGGCGTGCGTGAACACGCCATGGGCGCCGTGCTCAACGGCCTGGCGCTGCACAGCGGCCTGCGGCCGTATGGCGGGACGTTTCTGGTCTTCTCCGATTACATGCGGCCGGCCATCCGCCTGGCGGCGCTCATGGAACAGCCGGTGATTTACGTGTTCACCCACGATTCCATCGGTCTCGGGGAAGATGGGCCCACGCACCAGCCCATTGAACACCTCGCAAGTTTGCGGGCCATGCCCGGACTGGTGGTCATCCGGCCGGCGGATGCCACGGAAACCGCCGAAGCCTGGCGCGTGGCGCTGCAGCGGCAAGACGGCCCCACCGCCTTGATTCTGACCCGGCAAAAATTGCCGGTGCTCGATCGCCGGAAGTCCGATATGAGCACGGCGGAAGGCGCGGCGTCCGGAGCTTACATTCTCTGCGAAGCCGGAAGCGGCACACCGCAGGCGATTTTGCTGGCCTCCGGATCGGAAGTGCATCTTGCGCTTGAAGCGCAAAAACAGCTCGAGCGGGACGGCGTCCCCACCCGGGTGGTGTCCTTTCCGAGTTTTGAATTGTTCGAACGGCAGCCGGAAAGTTACCGGCAGGCGGTGCTGCCCGACACGGTCTCCGTACGCGTGGCCATCGAAGCCGGGGCCACCATGGGCTGGCAAAAATACGTGGGCTCCGGAGGAAAAATCCTCGGGCTGGACCGGTTCGGAGCCTCCGCGCCATATTCGCAACTGTACGAAGCCTTTGGCCTGACGGCGGAACGCGTGGTAAAAACGGTGAAACAGCTTTTGACACCGAAACCATCCTGAACCTGTTTGAAAGCGGCATTTCCTGCGAAATCAACCAAAAGAGATAAGAGGTGAATCATGATCGTGACCACAGCCGAGCTGTTTGACGTGGCCTATGGCAAATTCGCCATCGGCGCTTACAACATCAACAACATGGAACAGGCCCTGGGCCTGTTTGAGGGACACATGCGCGCGAAGGCGCCGTTCATTATTCAAATTTCCCGCGGCGCCCGGAAATATGCCGGCGTCAAAATGCTGGAGGCGATCATCCGGGCGGCGGATGAGATGTATCCCGAAGCCATTTTCGCCGTGCACCTCGACCACGGCGATGAAGAAACCTGCTACGATTGCATCGATTCCGGCTTTTACAGTTCGGTGATGATCGATGCCTCGCACGAGCCCTTTGAAGAAAACGTCGCCATCACCCGGCGCGTGGTGGAGCGCGCGCACGCCAGGGGCATCAGCGTGGAAGCCGAGCTCGGACAGCTCGGTGGGGTGGAAGAGGACATCGCCGTGGATGAAAAGCACGCCAAACTGACCGATCCGGATGAGGCGAAACAATTTGTGGAGCTCACCGGCTGTGATTCGTTGGCAGTGGCCATCGGCACCAGTCACGGCGCCTACAAATTCAAAGGCCGGCAGGGTTTGCATTTTGACCGCATCGCCGAAATCCAGAAGCGGCTTCCGGGATTTCCGCTGGTCATGCACGGCTCCAGTTCGGTGCCGCGCGAGGAAGTGGAGCGTATCAATGCGGCCGGCGGCGCACTCGATCCCTCAGCCCGCGGTGTGGATGCCAACGAATTTGCCAGAGCCATTCCGCTGGGCGTCACCAAAGTCAACATTGATACCGACGGCCGGCTGGTCTGGACGCGTGTACACCGCGAGCATTTCCGCGATCATCCGGAGAATTTCGATTTTCGCAAGCCCGGCAAGGCGTTCATCGAAGCCTACGCCGAGTTCATCGTTGACAAATCCAATAAATTGAATTCCACCGGTCAGCTCGAAACCGTACGTCAGGCGCTGTCCGAAAAAGCCGTGGCATAAGATAACGAGGTGCAGCAATGGCGGATAAACCCGATCGCAATCTCGCCATGGAGCTGGTGCGCGTCACCGAGGCGGCGGCGCTTTCAGCGGCACGTTACATGGGATTGGGAGACAAGAAATCCGGAGACAAAGCTGCTGTGGATGCCATGCGTGCGTTTCTGCAAACGGTGGAGATGGATGGCGTGGTGGTCATCGGCGAGGGAGAAAAAGACGAAGCCCCCATGCTGTACAACGGCGAACGCGTGGGTACCGGCCAGCCCCCGAAAGTGGATGTGGCCGTGGATCCGGTGGAAGGCACCCAATTGTTGGCCCTGGGCCGCCCCAATTCCATCAGCGTGATTGCGGTAGCCGAACGCGGCAGCATGTGGAGTCCCGGCCCATCGCTGTATATGAACAAGATTGTGGTGGAGCGGCGGGCGCGCGAAGCCATCGACATCCGCGCAACGACCACCGAAAACCTGCACCGCATCGCCGAAGCCCTGCAGCGCAAGGTGCATGAGCTGACCGTGTTTGTGCTGGATAAGCCGCGTCACGAGCCGCTGATCGCCGAAATCCGGCGCTGCGGCGCGCGGATCGCATTACACACGGATGGCGACGTCATGGGCGCGCTGATGGCGGCCATCCCGGGCACCGGCGTGGATGTGCTCATGGGCATCGGCGGCACTCCGGAAGGCGTGATCGCGGCGGCCGCGGTGAAGGCCCTGGGCGGCGGCATGCAGGGCATGCGTGCACCGCAAAAGGATTACGAGCGGCGCGCCCTGCAGGAAACGGGGCAGCGGTTGGATGAGGTGCTCACGGCGGACGATTTGATCCGCAGTGACGATGCCTTTTTTGCCGCTACGGGCATCACCGATGGGCCGTTTCTGGAAGGCGTGCATTTCGACCGCAATGGCGGCGTGACCACACACAGCATTGTGATCCGCGCTCTGTCCGGATCCATGCGTTTCATCAAAGGGGTGCATCAGCTTACGAGAGAATTGCAGTTCGGCGATGCGGGCACGGATCATGCCGTGCGAATCGCTGCGCAATAAGTGGCGAGGATGGCTATGAAAGTCAAAGATTGCATGACCCGGCATGTGGTTGCGGCGCGACGGCAGGCCACCTGCCGCGAGCTGGCGCAACAAATGCTGGCCGGCCGATTCAGCGGCATCCCCATTGTCGATGATCAACTGCGGGTGATCGGCATGGTAACGGAATTTGATTTGCTGAAGGCATTGAAAACCGATCAGAGTCACATGTTTGGGGCGATTATCGCCGAAGAAATCATGAGCCAGGAGCCCATCTGCATCGAAGAGGAAGCCGAACTGGATGAAGCGATTCAACTGATGACCCGGCATCACATCATCCGCCTGCCGGTGGTACGCAAAAACCGCCTGGTCGGCGTGATTTCGCGCTCCGACATCCTGAGAGCATTTGTGCAGGACAGTTTCCTGCTGGTGCAGGATGGACAGATCGTTCATGAAGACAAAAATCACCATGACGGAAAGGCTTTGCCATGACGTTGCGAGATTTGCTGCACGGTCGTCAAATTCTGGCGGTGCAAAAAGAATGGACGGTGAAACAGGCGCTCAGACTCATGCATCGGCATCATCTCACGGCTGTTGCGGTGGTGTCGAATGATCAATTTGTCGGCCTCTTCACCCGGCGCGATTTAATTTCCCGCGTGGTGGCCAAACAGCTCGATCCGGCCACCACCCCCGTAGGCAAGGTGATGGGTGAAAAAATGCGCTTCGTGCGATCGGATGCGCCGTGCCGCCGGTTTCTGGAGCTTCTCGAAATGGATGAACACCAGCACCTGCTGGTGGTGGAAGGGGACCGGCTCGTGGGCATTCTATCGGCCCGGGAAATCTTGAAATGCGTACAGCGGCAGAGAATGGCGGAAAAGCGGTACGCGGAATTGATTCGAGAAGTGCGCGACAATCGCAATTAATAATACCGATAATCCGTACACAATTCGTTCAATTTTAGGAGGGAAAGATGAAACCATCCTTCATTCTTGCGCCATCCATCTTGTCTGCCGACTTTGCCAGGTTGGAGGAAGAGGTTCGGATGGTGGAACAGGCCGGAGCCGGCTGGCTGCATATCGATGTGATGGACGGCCACTTCGTGCCCAACATTACTATGGGACCGGTGGTGGTCAGGGCGTTGCGCCAGCGTACCCGCCTGCCTCTGGATGTGCATCTGATGATTGCCGATCCCGATCGGTACATCGACGATTTCGTTGATGCCGGCGCTGATATGCTGACCGTGCATGTGGAAGCCTGCACGCATTTACACCGCACGCTGACGGCCATCCGCAGCCGTAATGTAAAAGCCGGTGTGGCGCTCAATCCGCACACCCCGCTCAGCAGCATTGAGGAGATTCTGCAGGAAGTGGATCTGGTTTTGATCATGTCCGTGAACCCGGGATTTGGCGGTCAGTCATTTATCCCGGCCAGTCTGGAAAAAATCCGCAAGTTGCGGCAGATGCTCAATTCGCGGGGATTATCCCAGGTTCGGGTGGAAGTCGATGGCGGAATCAAATTGGACAACATTGCTGAAGTGGCGCGAGCCGGTGCCGATGTGCTGGTTTCCGGCTCGGGGATTTTCGGTACGGCCGATCCGGCAGCCACGCTGAAGCAGATGCTGTATGAATGTGAACATGAGACGCCCCCCGGCAATGGGAACGGCCGGTTTCAATACGCCGATCTCGAGCAGTATTTTGGCGATCATGCCTTTCAGGGGGCGGATTGAAGGGAATCATTTCTTGCATCAAATACAACGCATTTTCCGTCCATACCACACCATCCCCGAATCACGAACCGGCCGGATGCACCGATTCATGGTTATCCGGCCGTTCGTGTGATTATCTGAAACTGCTTTTACACATCCGGTGCCACAACCACGGCTTTGGTTTCGAGATAATGATCCAGGGCTTCGTAGCCGTGTTCTTTGCCAAAGCCGCTTTGTTTCACGCCGCCGAACGGCAGCTCGTCGTAAATGATCTGCGCCGAGTTGATCCAGGTGTAGCCGGCCTGCAGCTTTTCCGCAGCGATTTCCGCCCGGCGCAGGCTGCGCGTCCAGATGGACGAGCCGAGACCGTAAATGGAGTCATTGGCCTTCGCGATGGCTTCATCGAAATCCTTCACCCGGATGATCGGCAGCACCGGGCCGAACACCTCTTCCCGGATCACCCGAGAGGATTCGTCCACATCGGTGAGCAGGGTGGGCAGGTAGAAGAAACCGCGCTCGTATTCGGCGCCCTCAGGCCGTTTGCCGCCCACAAGCACCTTCGCGCCTCGATCGATGGCATCCTGGACCTGCGCTTCGATTTCTTCACGCTGAAACGCTGCATGCAATGGCCCAAGCATGGTGCCTTCATCAAGCCCGTTGCCGACTTTCAGTTTTTGCACCTTGGCCACCAGTTTTTCGATGAACTCATCGGCGATGGACTCAAACAGATACAGCCGCTTGACCGCCAGACACGCCTGTCCGCAGTTGTAAAACCGGCCCACCGATGCCGCGCTGACGGCGCGGTCGATGTTGGCGTCATCGCACACGATCATCGGATCGCTGCCGCCCAGTTCCAGCGTGACTTTTTTCAGCTCTTTGGCGGCCAGTTCCATCACACGTTTGCCGGTATTGGTGGAACCGGTGAAGCCGATTTTGCGCACCGTCGGATTTTCGATGATTTCCTGGCCCACGGTACCGCCGGGCCCGGTGACCATGTTCAAGACGCCGTGCGGCAATCCGGCCTGAAAAAACAGCTCCATGGTACGCAGGGCAGTGAGGGGGGTGGTGCCCGCCGGTTTGACTACAAACGTGTTGCCGGCCAGCAAGCCCGGCGCGATTTTGTTGCCCATCAGCGCCACCGGGAAATTCCACGGTACAATGGCGCCGCACACGCCCAGCGGCATCTTGATGATCCGGCCGTACTTGCCGCGGTCCAGATTGGGCACGTAGCCGCCGCGGACATTCTTTGCCAGCCCGGCATAGTGCTCGATGGTGTGCAC